>NZ_ATHV01000015.1 GCF_000422205.1 Desulfovibrio sp. X2 | reverse complement strand
GGATGAGGGGGATGGGGTGTGGGGAAGGGGGAGAAGGGAGCCCTTTTCAAAGGGTCCCTTCTCCCCCTTCCCCACGAAAATCGATGCGCGCGGCGACGCCGCAGACGGTGCTTTTTCAGCGCCCTGCCCAGGCCGCTCAAAAGGTGTCGGATGCAAGGAACAAGAAAAGCTCGAGCCCGACGCGTATCATGACATACGCGAGGGTTCGAGCTTTTCGCAGTGACGCCGCAGACGGCGCCTTTTCAGCGGCCTAGTGCTTGAAGGAGCGCTGGCCGGTGAAGACCATGGCGACCTGGGGGGCAACCTGGTTGCAGGCGGCGATGACCTCGGTGTCGCGGATGGAGCCGCCGGGCTGGGCGATGGCGGTGACGCCCTGTTCGATGGCCAAGTCCACGCCGTCGCGGAAGGGGAAGAAGCCGTCGGAGACGAGCACGGTGCCGGTGAGCCCGCCCTGGGCCTCTTCGGCCGCGGCCTCGATCTCGTGCAGGATCTCGGCGGCCTCGTCGTCTTCCACGGCCTTGTGCATGAGTTCGTAGAGGGAGGTCTTGGTGCGTTCCCAGCAGAGCAGGTCGGCGTACTTGGTGTAGGCCTTGCTGACGGTGATCTGCACGCAGCCCACGCGGTCCTGCTCGCCGGTGCCGATGGCCACGGTGGCGCCGTCCTTGACGAAGATGACGGAGTTGGAGGTCACCCCGGCCTCCACGGCCCAGGCGAAGAGCAGGTCGTCGGCCTCGCGGGCGCTGGGCGCGCGGGCGATGACGGTGGTGCCGTCCTTGTCCGTGGCCTGGGCGGGCAGGAAGTCGGCCGCGGTGCGGATGCGGTTCCTGAAGGAGAACTGCACGACCTGTCCGCCGTCGATGAGGGACTTGAACTCGAGGAAGGGTTCGGCGCCGAGTTCGGGGAGGCGGGCGATGCCGGGGATCTCGAGGATGCGCAGGTTCTTCTTGGACTTGAGGAGCGCGAGCGCGGCGGGCTCGTAGGAGGGGGCCGCCACGACTTCGAAATAGGAGGAGTTTATGATCTCCGCGGTGGCCTGGTCCAGGGCGCGGTTGACCACGATGGTGCCGCCGAAGGCCGCGATGCGGTCGGAGAAGAAGGCCTTGTGCAGGGCGTCGGCCAGGCCCTGGTCGGACCAGGCGGCGCCCGAGGGGTTGTTGTGCTTGAGGATGACGGCCGCGGGCTTGGCGGAGAGGTACTGCAGGATGTTCAGGCCGTTGTCCACGTCGGTGAGGTTGATCTTGCCGGGGTGCTTTCCGGCCTGGAGCATGTGCTCCTCGGTGAGGGCGGCCACCAGCCCCTGGCCCGGGCCGCGGAAGCGCACGCCGCCGAGCTCGAGGGAGCCCGCGGTGAGCTCGTAGAGGGCGGCGGGCTGGTCCGGGTTCTCGCCGTAGCGCAGTCCCCGCTCCTCGCCGTCGATGGTCCAGGTGCGCTTGGCGTAGGTAAGCGTCTGTCCGCCCAGGGTGATGGTCATCTCCGGCGGAAACGGGTCGTCCTGGATGGTCTTGTACATGTCCTTCAAGCTGCTCATGGCGGCGTCGGCTCCTTGCGATATGGGGCGGTATTGGGCGATGTGGCCGTATGGAAACGGCGCGCGCCGGGCTCCGGCCGCGCGGGTAATCCTTAGCACGCGGCCGGGGGACAGGGCAAATTTGCATTGGTGGCCCGATGCCGAATCTGGTAGTCTGCCGCCGCCATCAAGGAGGAACGCGTGGAGAAAGCTCTGCTCAAGCTTGCGAGGCAGCTCAACGCCTATGACGAGGCCTCGCTCATGTCCCTGTGGGACAAGTATTCCGAGATCGTACAGAATTTCGAGCCGAGCAAGCGCTGGGAGGAGGCGGTCATCGCTCTGTCCATGATCCAGGGGATGCGCTTCAAGAACCAGCTCTTCAACTACCACTGGGCCCAGAGCCAGGAGGCGTCCGGCCACGCGGCGCCCCCGGCCGTGCCTCCCGCCTCGTCCCTGACGCCGCTGACCGTTCCGGGCCGCGAGGGCCAGGGGTCGTCCTCGGGCTCAGCTCCCTCCGGGCCAGGAGGGCGGAAGGGCTCCGGCAAGGGGGGCAAGGTCATCCGCCTCACGCCCCGGGAGGACTGAGAGTCCTTTCAGGAAGTAGTAGTAGAAGCGGATGTTGCGCACGAAGTAGGCGGCCTGGGTGCGGCCCGAGTAGGCGGCCTCGGCGCGGCGCGAGTGGCTGCGGCCGAGCAGCCTGAGCGCCCGGCGGATGTTGCGCCACTTGGACGACATGTCCATGTCCTCGGCCAGGGCCATGGCGTCGCGGGTGCGGCCGAGCCCCTGGTTGTAGGCCGCCAGCGTCACGAACCACCTGTTCCAGGGCGAGAAGCCCTCCCCGTCCAGCTCGTTGTAGATCTCACGCAGATATTTGGCCCCGCCCATGATGCTCTGGCGGGGGTCGGTGCGGTCGGACACGCCGAGGTATTCGGCCGTGGCCTGCGAGAGCTGCATCAGGCCGCGCACGCCGGTGGGGCTGGTGGCGTGCCGGTCGAAGTTCGACTCCTGGTAGATGACGGCCGTGAGGAAGAGGGGGTCGAGGTCGTATTTCTTGGCCGCGGCGAGGATGGCCTTGCGGTAGGCGGGGAGCTGGTCGTGGATGGTCTGCCGGAGCTGCCAGGCCTCGTAGTAGTCGAACTCCGAGGGCGGGGGCAGGAAGCCGAAGTAGAGCACGCCGAGCTCGGCGGCCACGGCCTTGCCGGTGTCGCGCCAGAATTCCCGCAGCTTGTCGGCCTGGGGCGAGTCCTTGCGCCAGTACCAGCGGCGGAAGACGTGGCGGCCGGTGTGCTCCGAGGGCTGCACCGAGGGCACGAAGGGCTGCCAGAGCTGGTAGAGGCGCGCCTCGACCACGGCGTAGCGCGCGGCCTCGTCGTCCATCATGGAGAGCAGCTTCTCCTGGCCGAGCTCGGTGGTCCAGGCCGCTGTCGTGTGGCAGCCGCGGGGCTTCAGCCAGTCGGCCAGCATGGCGGGCAGGGTCTGGATGTTCTCGAGGAGCAGCGGGGCGTCGCAGAGCTCGCTCGGATCGTCCAGGGGGTTCCTGTCCACGTTGTTCAGGACGAGGATCTCGGTGGCCGCGTAGCGCGGGCCGCCCCAGAACGGGCTGTCCTTGTCGTCCGGCACCGGGGGCCGCAGCCCGGGCCCGGCCAGCACGTCGATCTTGCCCTCGGCCAGCATATCCCAGCCCTGCTTCCAGGAGTCCAGGTAGACCCACTGCGCCGTGAGGCCGTGGGCGCGGCAGAAGGCCTCGGCCAGGTCGTGCTCGAAGCCTTTGCCATAGGGCGAGAGACGGGCGTTGACCAGCTCCGAGGGGGCGGCGGCGATGCGCAGCACCGTGGAGCGGCGGCGCGGGACGACCACGGGGCGAGCCACGAGAAGCCACGCCTCCAGACAGATCAGGAGAGCAGGGATGACGAATGCGGGCCAGTCCCGACGTATTGTGCGCATGAACTCCATGTGATGTTTTGCCCGACCGCGATTGACAGACGGCTTGCTTCCCTTTACCGCAAGAGGGCTCTGGCGCAAAGCACTGTCGCAGACGGGCGCGAGGGCCGCATCATCCCCCAAGGGAGGAACCAATGTCAAATACCGTAGTCATGGGAGCCCAGTGGGGCGACGAGGGCAAGGGCAAGATCGTCGATCTGCTCACCGAGCGCGCCGACGTGATCGTGCGCTTCCAGGGCGGCAACAACGCCGGACACACGCTGGTGGTCCAGGGCCGCAAGCTCATCCTGCACCTCATCCCCTCGGGCATCCTGCACTCCGGCAAGATCTGCTGCATAGGCAACGGCGTTGTCCTGGACCCCGAGGTCTTCCTCAAGGAGATCGACACCCTCGTCGAGAAGGGCGTGGACGCCTCCCCGGAGCGCCTGAAGATAGCCAAGCGCGCGCACGTGATCATGCCCTACCACCGCCGCCTGGACGTGGCCCGCGAGACGGCCAAGGACGCGGGCAAGATCGGCACCACGGGCCGCGGCATCGGTCCCTGCTACGAGGACAAGGCCTCGCGCATCGGCATCCGCGCCTCGGACCTGCTGGACGAGAAGCTCCTGCGCGCCAAGATCGAGGCCGCGCTGCTGGAGAAGAACGCCCTGTTCGGCCTCTACGGCCAGCCCGTGATGTGCGTCGAGGAGGTCATGGCCTGGGCCCTGCCCCTGTGCGGCCGCATCAAGGAATACATCCAGGACGTGCCCGCGGTCATCGAGAACGCCATGTCCGGCGGCAGGCCCGTGCTCTTCGAGGGCGCCCAGGGCACGCATCTGGACATCGACCACGGCACCTATCCTTTCGTGACCTCGTCCAACACCGTGGCGGGCAACGCCGCCGCGGGCGCGGGCTGCGCGCCGAACAAGCTCGACGCCATCGTCACCGTGGTCAAGGCCTACACCACCCGCGTGGGCTCCGGCCCCTTCCCCACCGAGCTGTCCGACAAGACCGGCGACTTCCTGGTGGAGCAGGGCGCGGAGTTCGGCGCCACCACGGGCCGCCGCCGCCGCTGCGGCTGGCTGGACATCGTCATCCTGCGCGAGTCCGGCAGGCTGAACGGCCCCACCGGCATCGCCCTGACCAAGCTCGACGTGCTCACCGGCCTCGAGGAACTCAAGATCTGCACGGCCTACGAGCTGGACGGCAAGCGCCTGGACTACCCGCCGCAGGAGCAGGACGCGCTCTGCCGCGTCACCCCGGTCTACGAGACCGTTCCCGGCTGGACCGAGGACATCACGGCCGCCACCTCCTTCGACCAGCTTCCGGCCAACTGCCGGGCCTACGTGGCGCGGATCGAGGAGCTCCTCGGCGTGCCCGCCTCCATCGTCTCCGTCGGCCCCGGCCGCGAGCAGACGATCATCCGCGCATAGGCCGCTCGCCGGACCCCACAGCACAGCAATCCACGGGGAGGGCATCCAGCCCTCCCCTTCTTTTTTTCCACCATCGTCCTCCCCGGGCCTTCCCCGCAAGGGATACCCCCTTGTCCTCCTTCGCGCGCGGCACTTCAGGCAAAGGACACGCTCCGTTCGGGCGTGGATCGCTCCCCCAAAGAACCACAAAGCCCGGCTCCCTCAGGGTGCTCAAAAAGCGCCGGATGCAAGGAGCAAGAAGAGGCCAGGCCCGACGCGTATTCCCCATACGCGAGGGTCTGGACTCTTCGCAGCGACGCCGCAGACGGTGCTTTTTCAGCGCCCTGACCAGGGAGGGCTCCTCGCCCTCCCTGGACCCTCCCCGCAAGGGGTTACCCCTTGACCTCCTTCGCGCGCGGCACTTCAGGCAAAGGACACGCCCCGTTCGGGCGTGGATCGCTCCCCCAAGGAACCACAAAGCCCGGCTCCCTCAGGGCGCTCAAAAAGCGCCGGATGCAAGGAGCAAGAGGAGTCCGAGCCCGACGCGTATTCCGCATACGCGAGGGTTCGAACTCCTCACAGCGACGCAGCAGACGGTGCTTTTTCAGCGTCCTGAGCAAAGTATTGATGAAATTCCTGAGCATATGCTATGCTTCATTGATGGAATCCATGCCTGGGGCGCCGCGGCATTTCGCCGCTGGATCGCGCCCCTGTCCGGCAAAAGGAGTCACAGATGAAGAAATCGCACCTCGCAGCCGCCGTCCTTTCGCTCGCGCTGGCCGCGGGCCCCATGCCGCTGCTCGCCCAGGACCAGCCCCCGCAGCAGCCCGCGCCCACCCAGACAGCGCCCACCCAGACCGCGCCCTCGAAAACCCCGGACCAGCCCCGGCCCGGCCAGGGCCAGCGGCCCGAGCAGCGCCGGCAGGAGCAGCGTTCCCGCGAGCAGCACATGCAGCGCCAGGAGCACGGCAAGGACGGCCAGAGCATGGAAAAGGGGAAGCGCGAGCACGAGAACCGCATGGAAAAGGGCTCCAAGTACGACAAGAAGGCGCAGGGCAAGAGCAAGGGAAAGAGCAAGGACAAGGAGCACTACGACAACCGCCGCCAGGACGTGAACCGCGGCAAGCTCGACAAGAACGAGCGGCATGACAACCGCCGTCAGGACGTGCAGCGCGGCGGCATCGACAAGAACGAGCGCCACGACAACCGGCGCCAGGACATGAACCGCGGCGGCTCCGGCAGCGGCGGGGGCGACGGCTCCAACCAGTAGCCCGCCATCCGCCGACCGGCGGACTACACGTGAAATCCCCGGGGAGGGCCCTCCGCCCTCCCCTTCATTTTCTCCCCACCGTCCTCAGCCAAATCTCTCCAGGGCGCTCAAAAAGGGCCGGATGCAAGGAGCAAGAAGAGTCCAGGCCCGACGCGTATTCCGCATACGCGAGGGCTCGGGCTCTTCGCAGCGACGCCGCAGACGGCGCCTTTTCAGCACCCTGGAGATGAATGTTGCGGCGTGTTGCAGGAAGCCGCCGCGAAGCACGCGGTAACACTTTTCCCGGTCCGGGAAACGCCTCTGCAACACGCGCACACACGCCGCTTACGCTGCGCGGCTATTCATGCCCCTTAGTGAAGGGACACCCCATGGCGCCCGTGGCGCCCCTCAGGCCGGACGCGTCGTCCGGGAACGGGTCCCTTCGCCCGGAGCGCGCGGAGCGCTTCGGGCCATCAGAAAAAGGAGCAATTCATGAAGAAGTCCCCCCTTGCCGCAGCGGCCCTCGCGCTCATGCTCGCGGCCGCGCCCGTGACCCTCTTCGCCCAGGACCAGGCTCCCCAGGACAAACCGTCCCAGGAGGAGCACAAGGAGATGCGCCGTCCGCCCCGCGACGACAACGGCAAGCAGCACGCCCGTCCCGAGGGCGGCGAGCACATGAAGAGTCCGCCTCATGACGGGAAAGACGGCAAGGACGGCAAGGGCCGCCCGCCCGAGGACGGCCGCGGCTCCACGAACGGCGAGCACATGAAGCGTCCGCCCGAGAAGGGCGGCGACAACGGCGGCCGCCCCTCCGGGGATCACCCGTCCGAAGGCCGCCCGCAGGACGACGGCAACAACCAGTAGCCCCGGAGCAGAAGGCAAGCCGCCCGACCCCGAGGGCGGCCCCGGACCGGCTGCGTGTCGCCCGGGGCGGGCCGGTCGCGCCATCGCGACCGGCCCCTCGCCTTCGCCCTTTCCTCTCCCGACCGCGCCGCGGGGAGGAGCAGGAGCATCATCCCTGTCCCGTGCTCCGCTCCTTTCCGCGGCCTTCCCCGCACTCCCGGGCGTTCGGTCCGGCCGAAGGCCCCCTTCGATATTCACGAATTGACGCCCGCCCCGCGCCGGGCGTAGACCTGCTGTTCCCGAACACGGGCCGCACGCGGCCCGGACCCGGCCAGAGGACACCACCGCATGAACGAACAGCTCGACCCGCGCGAACGGACCAAAGGCTACCTCTTCGCCACTGCGGCCTTCCTCTCCTGGGGGCTGCTGCCCTTCTACTGGAAGGCGCTGCACGCCGTGCCCGCGCTCGAGATCCTCTGCCACCGCGTCTTCTGGTCCGCGGTCTTCACCTGCCTGCTCATCCTGCTGCTCGGCCGCGGCCGCGAGATATTCGCCGCGATCAAGGGACCGCGCACGCTGCTCTGCCTGCTCGCGGGCAGCCTGCTGCTCTGCTCCAACTGGCTCATCTACATCTGGGCCGTGAACCACGACCACGTGGTCGAGGCCAGCCTGGGCTACTACCTGACCCCGCTGGTCAACGCCTCGCTCGGCATGGTCGTGCTGGGCGAGCGACTGCGCGGCCGCCAGCTCATGGCCGTGGGGCTGGCCGCGGCGGGCGTGCTGAACATGGTCGTCGCCTACGGGCACGTGCCCTGGGTGGCCCTGGGCCTGGCGCTCACCTTCGGTGTCTACGGGCTGCTGCGCAAGACAGTGGACGTGCGGCCCATGCCCGGGCTCTTCTGGGAGACCGCGCTGGCCATGCTGCCCGCGCTCTTCTGGCTGGGCCGCCTGCAGGCGGACGGCGCGGGCGCCTTCCTGCGCCTGCCCGGGGCGGTCACGCCGCTGCTCGTGCTCTCCGGGGTCATCACCGCCCTGCCCCTGCTCTGGTTCGCGGCCGGGGCCAAGCGCATGCGCCTGACCACGCTCGGCCTCTTCCAGTACATCGCGCCCACCTGCTACTTCCTGCTCGGCGTCTTCGTCTTCGGCGAGCCCTTCAACACGGGCCGCGCCGTGACCTTCGCCCTCATCTGGCTGGGCATCCTGCTCTACAGCGCGGAAGGGCTCATGGCCCTGCGCAGCGCGCGCTGCGCGGCCAGGCTCTCCTGAGCTGCCGAAAAGCGGCCGGTAGAACTCCGCACGGGATTTCGTAATGAGAAGGGACCGGTGGCCGAAGGCCCCGGCCGAGGCGGTCAGCTCACCAGGATCTGGCGCGCCTCGGGCTCGCGGCCGCGCTCGAGGGTGAGCAGGGCGAAGCTGCCGTCGCCCTCCTGCAGGGCGCCCGGGTTCAGCAGGCGCACGCCGTCGCGCGAGGCCCAGGTGAAGCGGTGGGTGTGGCCGAAGCAGAGCACGTCGTAGTCCGGGCCGAAGGCGTCGGCCACGAAGTCCGGGACCTCGGAGCGCGGGCCGTAGCCGTGCATCACGCCCAGGCGGAAGCCCTCGCGGTTCAGGGATAGGCGCGCGGACAGGCGGGAGTGCACCGGACCGGCGCACATGTTGCCGCACACGGAATGGAAGTCCGGGTGGCAGCCCTCGAGAAAGGCCAGCAGGCCGGGGCCGGTCACGTCGCCGCAATGGACGAGCGTGTCCGCCTGGGCGAGATGCTGCTCGAAGATGCGGCGGAACCAGGCCGTGGGTTCGGGCAGATGGGTGTCGGAAATGACAGCGATCAGCATGTCCCCCTCCTCGCGCCCGGCCCTGCCGTCGGCATCCGCGCGGCCCGCACGCTGAAGGTGCTCGCCTGGCGGCCACCGTGTCCCGGGGTGCGGCGCGACCACCCCTCTACCACCCCGATTGCGCGCAGGTCCACGCAAAAGACGGCGGGAAAACGTCCCGAACACCCCCTTAGTGGACGAAGTCCGCGCGGGCCAAGGCTTTCGCGCGCGAGAAACGCGGGTACGGGGTCGGAGGTAACGGATCTGCGGTGAAAAACGGGCCGAACGACTCGGAAAAGAGCGCGGGACGGACTGCGGGACGGGCTGCGGGAGGGGCTGCCGCCGGTCGAGGGGCCGGCTAGGAGGCCGTCCGGCGCAGGGCCGCGGTCATGAGCCCGGCGCCGATGAGCGCGCCGCCGCCGATGCGGTTCACGACGCGCAGCACGCGCGGGTCGCGCGCCCGCTCGCGCACGCTCCCGGCCAGCAGGCCGTAGAGCGCGGCGTTGGCCGTGGCCAGCACCACGAAGGTGGGCACGAGCACGGCGAACTGCGGGCCGAGCGGCAGGTCGTGGCGCACGAACTGCGGCAGGAAGGCCACGAAGAAGGCGATGCTCTTGGGGTTCAGGGCGGTGATCACGAAGGCCTGGCCGAAGAGCATGCCGCCCGGCACCTCGGGCCGCTGAAAAAGCGCCGTCTGCTGCGTTGCCGCGAAAGATTCACCCCCTCGCGTATGTAAAGATACGCGTCGGGATTGAATCTTTCTTGCGCCTTGCATCCGACACTTTTTGAGCGGTCCGAAAAAACGGCTTGTATCTTCAGTCCGGGCGACGCCCGCGGCCTCGCCCGTGGGCGCGGCGCGCCAGGTCTTGACGCCCAGCCAGACGAGGTAGGCCGCGCCGCAGAGCTTCAGCGCCGTGAAGAGCGCGGCCGAGGCCGCGAGCAGCGCGCCCATGCCGAGCAGGGCGCAGCTCATGGACAGGAAGTCGCCCAGGGCCACGCCGGGCGCGGTGAAGAGCACCGAGGCCCGGCCGTGCGAGAGCGAGCGGCCGACCACGTACATGACCGTGGGCCCCGGCAGCACCAGGACCACGATCGTCGCCAGGACGAAGGCCAGGTAGAGGTCGAGGCTCACGGCCTACTCCTTCTTCGTGTCGCCCGCGCTTCCATCCGCAGCGGGCGTCTTGCGGCGCTTGCCGTTCTTGTTCTCCCACCACGAGGCGTCCGGCCCCTTGAACCACCAGTCCGTGTGGTCGGTCTTCACGATGCGCGCCCCGAGCGCCTTGCCCTCCTCGGTGCGCAGGCGTTCGAGCGCGCTTTCCAGCCACTTGCCCGCGTACGCGTTGCCGAGGTCCAGCTCCTCCTTGAGGTTCAGGATGAGGTCCAGCTGGTCCGCGTCCTGGGCCAGGCGCGCCTCGGGCGTGTCCACCTCCTCCAGCTCGTGCCAGAAGGCGAGGACGCGTTTTGTGAGCCCGGTGCCCGCCAGGGCGTCGTGCAGGGCGTCGGTGCGGCGCGAGGAGTTGTACATGTGGTTGACGTAGTTGAAGTCGCCGGTGCGCGCCTCGTGCAGGTCGTGGAACAGGCAGAGCATGGCCGTGCGCTCGGCGTCCGCCCCGGCCATCTCGGCCAGCACGAAGCCCACCACGGCCGTGCGGAAGGAGTGCTCGGCCACGTTCTCCGAGCCGCTGCCCAGGAACTGGTAGCCCGTGCGCGGGGTCTTGCGCAGCATGCCCGCCTCGAAGAGGAAGTCGGCGAGCCGCGTCAGCCGTTCGCGCCCACCCAGGTTGGCCCTGGCGTCGCACTTCTTTCCGCACTGGCCGGGCTGTTCGCCCGGATCGTGCGTATCGCCCGAATCATGCGGATCGCCGGTCATGCCTACGACCTGTAGTCCGCGTTGATGGAGATGTACTCGTGCGTCAGGTCCGAGGCCAGGAGCACGTACTCGCCCGGGCCCTGGCCCAGGGAGATGCGCACGTCCACGTCCTGCTTGCGCATGAGCGGCGCGAGCAGCGCGTCCATGTCCCCGGCCACCGGACGGCCGGTGTCGAAGATGGTCACGTTGCCGATGGCCACGCTGACCTGGTCCGGGTCGAACTGCGCGCCGCTGCGCCCGAGCGCCGCGACGATGCGGCCCCAGTTGGCGTCCTTGCCGTACATGGCCGTCTTGACCAGGGGCGAGTGGCCCACGGCCCGGGCGGCCAGCTCGGCCTGCAGCCGGTCGGAGGCGCCCACCACGGAGATGCGCATGACCTTGGTGCCGCCCTCGGCGTCCTCCACGATCATGTAGGCCAGGGCCTGGCAGAGGTCGGTCAGGGCCTCGGCCAGGTCGTCGCAGCAGCCCTCGGAGACGTCCACGCCGGACGCGCCGTTGGCCAGGGCGACGATGGTGTCGTTGGTCGAGGTGTCGCCGTCCACGGTGACGCGGTTGAAGCTCTTGTCCACGGCCTGGCGAAGCGCCGTGCGCCACCACTCGGGCTCCACGGCCGCGTCGGTGATGACGAAGCCGAGCAGGGTGGCCATGTTCGGGCAGATCATGCCCGCGCCCTTGGCCATGCCCATGAGCCGCACTTCCTTGCCGTTTATCTCGATGCGGCGCCAGACGAGCTTGGGGAAGGTGTCCGTGGTCATGATCGCCTTGGCGAACTCCACGGGCCCGGCCTGGCCGAGCGATTCCTTCAGCGCGGGCATGGCCTCGCGCCACTTGTCGAGCTTCAGGTGCTGGCCGATGACGCCGGTGGACGCGGGCAGCAGCTCCACCATGTCGCAGCCGAGCAGCTCGCCCACCATCTCGAGGGTCAGGCGGCAGTTGACGCGGCCCTCGTCGCCCGTGCAGGCGTTGGCCTGCCCCGAGTTGACCACCACGGCGCGCGCCTCGCGCAGCACGGAGAGCGACTCGATGCACTGCAGCACCGGCGCGGCCTTGAAGAGGTTGGTGGTGAACACGCCCGCGGCCACGGCGCGCTTCTCCGAAACGATCAGCCCGAGATCGAGCTTGTCCTTCTTCTTGAAGCCCGCGGCCACGGCCGCGAAGCTGTACCCCTTGGGAACGGGAATGGGGCTCATGCACTCCTCCAGCGCAAAGTGTAAGGGAGTCATCGTAGCCGAGGCCGGGGAGGCTTTCAAGAACGGAAGGTCGTCAACAGAGCGACAACATATTTTTCTATAACGACAAATAAATCCTTGCTGGGAAATATCAAGGATGATATCCTAACACGATATATATTTTCACAACAACAAAACCACCATATTTAAAACTAACCTATGCCTAGGGCTGTTCAAGATTACGCAAAAGATCTGCGTGACAATTTAGAAGAAAAGGAGTTCATTGTTTTCCTTTGCGGACCAACGATGGAAGATCTTGGCCCAAAAGAAGCTTCATTGAGATTTATACTTAAAGAAAAACTTAGCGAGGCTGGGCTGACCATTGTAGTCGGCGAAGACGATGGACTCCAAGATTTGCAGATGGAATTTGGTGGTGATGCACAGTCGAATGAATTACGATTCCTTACAACACGTGCAGACGCAATTGTACTTATCGCATCAAGCCCTGGATCTTTTTCAGAGCTCGGACTATTCAGCCATATTTACAATTCAGATAGAAAATTTACTTTCATTTTGATAATAAATGAGTCATTTAAAAATGAAAACTCTTACATCTATCTTGGACCAGTACAAATAATCGACGCAAATGGGAAAATATTTTACCTTAACAACAACAACGAGACTGATGAATTTGATTCTATCGTTGATGGCATTATAAAAATTTTGCAAACAAATAAATTTTACAACACAGTGTCATTATCCCATGAAAAAAAATGAACTTCAAATTCTTCTTTGGTCCATTGGAATATTGCAGCCAGCTAGCCCTACTCTTGTGCGGCACTTCTTGCAGGAAATGCTGCCTAAAGCCTTCAACAATACTACGACTCAGAAGATAAAAGAAAAATTCTCTTGGCTACAAAAGAATGGTTTTCTAGCATATGCACTCGACGGGGTCGACTACATATATTCACTTACGCGAGAAGGTGAATTGGCTTTAGGCCCTGGGATTCGGAAATCTCGAGATAAAATACGGTTGTTTCTATTGCGAGATTCCGCTAGTTATATACAGGATTCTCCTTCAAGTCCGGAGCGAGGCTTGGAATTGACTGGCGATTCGCCAGTCGTGGAGACTAGATATGTTTTACAAGGTCGACGGCCAATAGCACCGGCCGCCGGCCCCGGCGTCCGGCGCTATTGGCCGTCGACTTTCAAGCAGCTAAAAGGTTTTGCTGGTCCAAAGCCTCGCTCCGAATTTTATCCCTTTGACCTATATTCTTTTGCATCTATTGACGAATTGAACGCTGCAGTAGGGACAGAGTGCGACAGAAATAGTCTTTCGCTCATCCACCTAGCTTTATCTATAGGCGTAAGCTCCAAATTACTCTTCGCAATATCCAACAATTCACGCCGATATTATCGGTCTTTTGAAATCAGAAAAGCATCTGGCGGTATGCGAACTATCCATGCTCCACGTATTTTCTTGAAAACTATTCAGCGCTGGATTGTGGACTATTTCTTATTTCAATTGCCGTGCCATCCAGGATGCCATTCATTTCAAAGAGGAAAGTCAATCATCAGTAATGCGGCAATCCATGTTGGGAAGAAATACGTTGGAAACATTGACATAGCTGATTATTTTAAATCAATAAAGTCAGAACATCTTGTTCATAAACTAAGCAAATTCTTTGGCATTGGTCTGTCTAGAGCTATATCATTGATTTGCACACACGATGACTTTTTACCACAGGGCGCACCATCAAGCCCTATTCTCTCTAATTTCTATCTTTTTGACTTTGATAAAGAAATTAGTTTATTGTGCGAACAGAATGAATTATCTTATTCAAGATATGCAGACGATATTACAATCAGCGGAAAAGAAAAAAACAGCATTTATAATGCAATTAACTATTCTAAATATCTTTTGAAAAAACATAACCTGACCTTAAACTATCAAAAGACTCGCGTGTCTTCTCGTGGAGGACAGCAAAATGTTACAGGCGTAGTTGTTAACCAAAAAATAAACCCTCCAAGATCATTGCGAAGAAATATTAGAGCATTATTTCACAATGCTCAGAAAAATCCAATGCAATACACTGATAAAATTGAAATGATGAGGGGATATTTAAGCTATTTAAACATGTACGAGAGTCAAAAAAATATTATCAATAAATCACGCTACGAACATATTATCGACGCAATTGCAGCAGTAAAAGAATGACCACATATGCCATGGATACTCCATGGCATATACCATCTCTGATTGGCACCTTACCAATCAGCACATCCTTAATGGCTATAAATTGCTCACAGTCTTTTTTACGTTCACATACTTCCAGCTCCACCACTTGAGAAGCTCCGGATCGGGCTCGGGCGTGTCCGCGAAATAGACCGCACAGCGGAACGCATAGAGCACGCAGCGGTCCACGTGGCTGCCCTCGAGTTCCATGAGCCGCCGGTACATGCCCTCCGGGTCCTGGCCGCGCAGCGCCGCCACGTCCGCGTATCCGAGGCGCTCAAGGTCGCGCGCCAGGCTCGGGCCTATGCCCGGAACGGACTGCAGGCTCCCGGGCTCCGCCCCGCGCCGCCCGGTTCTTTTCGTCTTCGCCGCCATGCTCCCTCCCGTGCGCCCGCGCGTCGCGGGCATTTTTTCCTTGCGCCCCGGCCCTGGGCCGTCCTAGTCAAAAGGCCGTACATCCAGCACATCTTCAGCATGCCTGGCCAGCATACCTTCCGGAGGTCCCCGTGCAAAGCCCGTCCGCCCGCGTCCGCCGCAGCGTTTTCCGCAGCATTTGCCGCCCCGCCGCCCTCGCCGCCCTGCTCGCCGCCGCGCTCCTGTTCGCGGCCCCGTGCATCGCCTCGCAGAAGGGTCCGGCGGAGACGGACGTGCCCGTGGCGCGCGGCGGGGAGCACCCGTCCGAGGAGGCCGTGCTCGTGCACACCCCCTCGGTGGACCCGAACACGGCGCAGCGGGTCTACGAGGTCCTGGCGCAGCTCGCCCGGGCCTACATGTCCAAGAACGTGGACGACCTCATGGAGCTGTGCGCGCCCGATCCCGTGCTCTTCGTGGGCACCGGGCAGCAGGAGTGGGTGGAGAGCCGCGCCGCGCTGGAGGCCGCCTACCGCGCCGAGTTCTCGCATCCCGGCTCGCTTCGCATCGCCTTCGTGCCCCGCTTCATGGGCCGCAAGGGCGAGGTGGTCTGGGCGGGCGGCGCCGCGCCCGTGACCGTGGACTCGCCCGAGGGGCGCCTGGTCTTCCCGGCCCGCTTCACGGCCGTGCTGTGCAAGACCCGCGGCCACTGGCGCATCGCCCAGATGCACATCTCCGTGCCCACGGACGCCAAGCCCATGAAGGTCGCGCCCGAGGCCGCGCCCGGGGCGGGACCCGAGACAGGAAAACACGAGAAAGCGCCTGACGCGGCGCCCGAGAAGGCCCCGGCCCAGTAGCCCCGGCAGTCCCCCCTTTCGCGCCTCGGACGGCCGCCGGTTTCCCGCGCGTTACTGCCTGACCGAAAGGTGCCTTCTTGCGCGAGGAGCGCTTTCGGGTACCATGGGTTCCATATCTACCGTCCCGGGCGTGCCCGGGCGCAAGGAGGACCCCATGAAAGCCGTCATCGCCGTCGGTGGCATGGCCCCGGACGAGGCAGGAGCCTTCCGGGAGACCGGAATCGACAGGCCCGCGCCCGGCGCGCGCGACCTGCTCGTGCACGTGCACGCCGTCTCCGTGAACCCCGTGGACACCAAGGTCCATGCGCGCATGGCCGCGGGCGAGGAGAAGATCCTCGGCTGGGACGCCTGCGGCGTGGTCGAGGCCGTGGGCTCCGCCGTGACCCGCCTCGTGCCCGGCGACCGCGTCTTCTACGCGGGCGACATCACCCGGCCCGGCACCAACGCCGAGTACCACCTGATCGACGAGCGCCTCGCGGGCCGCGCGCCCGAGAGCCTCTCCGCGGCCGAGGCCGCGGCCATGCCGCTGACCACCCTGACCGCCTGGGAGGCCCTGTTCGTGCGCCTGGGCTTCACGCCCCGGGCGGACGCCAACGCGGGCTCCTCGGTGCTGGTCATCGGCGGCGCGGGCGGGGTGGGCTCCATGGCCCTGCAGCTGGCCCGCTGGGCCGGAATAACCGCCGTCGCCACGGCCTCGCGCGAGGACACCACGGCCTGGTGCCTCGACCACGGCGCCTCCCTGGTCGTGGACCACCGCGGCGACATTCCGGCGCAGCTGGCCCAAAACGGCCACGAGACCGTGGACGCCGTGTTCTGCACCACGCACGTGGAGTCCCACTGGCAGGCCATGGCCCGGGCCGTCCGCCCGCAGGGCTCCGTCTGCCTCATCGACGACCCCACGACCCCCCTGGACATCACCCTGTTCAAGCAGAAGAGCGCCCGCATCTGCTGGGAGTTCATGTACACCCGCTCCATGTTCGCGACCGAGGACATGGCCGAGCAGGGCTCCATCCTGGACCAGGCGGCCAGGCTCGTGGACGCGGGCACCCTGCGCACCACGCTCACCCGCACCCTCGAGGGGCTCAGCGCGAAGAACCTGGCCGACGCCCACCTGCGCCAGCTCTCCGGCCGCATGATCGGCAAGCAGGTCGTCGCCCTCTAGCCTTCTTCTCCCGTCCCGCACCTCCCCCGTCCCCCGGCGGCGCGCCGCGCCGTCGGGGGAACCGGGCCGCAACGTGATTGCCCGCAGGGCCCATCCGGGCTAGGACAAGGGCTCGCGCGGCGGCCGCGTTTTCCCTAAAACCTGGCGGGGGGTGCCATGAAACGTCGTTCTTGCTGTCTGGGCCTCATCCTCGTTCTCCTGCTCGCGAGCGCGGGCTTCGCGGCCGATTCCGGCCCGGCCTTCACCCAGTACTCCACCCTCGGCGCCCTGCTGCGCGGCGGCTACGACGGCACCATGACCATCGGCGAGGCCCTGCGCCACGGCGACTACGGCCTGGGCACGGTGGACGGGCTGGACGGCGAGCTGATCTGCGTACGCTCCGCCTGCCGCCAGATCAGGGCGGACGGACGGGCCTACGCGGTCGCGCCCGAGGCCACGACGCCCTTCATCCAGATCGCGCCCGTGGCCGACGCGCCCCGCACCGCCCTGCCCCCGGCAAACTCCCTGGCCGAGGTCGAGAAGACCCTGACCGGGATGCTCGAAAGCCCCAACTTTTTCGCCGTGGCCGTGATCGAGGGCGAGTTCGCCTCGGCCACCACGCGCAGCGTGCCGCGCCAGGAAAAGCCCTACCCGCCGCTGGCCGCGGTCGTGAAGCACCAGTCGGTCTTCCGCTTCGGCACGGTCAGCGGCACCGTGGTCGCGGTCTACGAGCCGCCCTACGTGGGCGAGATGGGCGTGGCGGGCTGGCACCTGCACTTCCTGACCGCGGACCTCGCCGCGGGCGGCCACGTCCTGGACCTCGCCCCGCGCAAGGCGAGCGTGGCCCTGGCGACCTATCGCAGGCTCGACCTGATCCTGCCCGGCTCGGGCGCCTTCCTGACCCAGGACCTCTCCCCGGCCAAGCCCGGCGAGGCCGCGAAGACCATCGACGCGGTGGAGCGCCAGCAGGGCGGAACGCAGAAGGCGCAGTAGCGCCGGGGCTCGACGGCATGCCCGGCGGGAAAAACGCCGGACATCGCGCATCGCGTCGCGCAATGCCGTTTTTCAGTCATGCAAATTGCCGCATAAGCCGTCGCGGCGGGAAGGCTCTCGGGTACACCGCGCCACGACGAGCGTGACGTCGTCCTCCTGCGGCATGTTGCGCGTGAAGGAACGCATGGCCCCGCACATGGCCCGCAGCAGCTCCTCGGGCGGACCCGAGGCGTGGGCGTCGAGCACGGCCTCCATGCGTTCCCAGCCGAACATCCCGCCGCCGTCCGCCCCGCCCCGCGCCTCGCGCAGGCCGTCCGAGGCCAGGCAGAGGCAGTCGCCCGGGGCGAACGGCAGGCGCGATTCCTCGAAGTCCGCGTCCGGATCCACGCCGAGCGGAACGCCCCGCCCTCCGAGCCGCACGATGCGGCCAGTGGCGGCCTGCCGGAGGAGGCCCGGGTCCTGTCCGGCGCGGACCCATCTGATCTCGCCCGCGCCCAGGTCCAGGCAGCAGAGGAGCAGGGTCATGAAGCGGCCCGAGGCGCCCATGTCCTGGCAGAGCATGCGGTTCAGGTCCCGCACGACGTCGAGCGGCGCGCCGGGCCTGGTGGCCCGCATGCGCACCATGCCCCGCACCGAGGCCATGAGCAGCGCCGCCTCCAGACCGTGCCCCGCGACGTCGCCGAGGAGCACCTGCAGCCTGTCGCGCGCGCCCACGGGCAGAAGGAAGTCGTAGTAGTCGCCGCCCACGCCGTGCGAGGGCACGCAGCAGCCCGCGAGCTCCACCCCTTCCAGGCGCGGCGCCTCCCTGGGCAGCAGGCGCTGCTGCACCTCCTGGGCCATGGCCAGGGCCCGTTCCTCCTCGCGCAGATCGGTCACGAAGACGAACTGCCCCACGAGCCGCCCGGCTTCGTCCCGCAGCTGCGCGCCGTGGATCATCACCGGCACGGCCGCGCCGTCCGGCCGCACGAAGACCGCGCGGAAGTGGCGGCGCTCCCGGCGCACGAACTCGCGGCGCTTCCGCTCCAGGAAGGCCTGGGTGGTCTCGTCGAAGAATTCCCAGGGATGGCGGCCGACGAGCTCGTCCCTGCCCCGGCCGAGAAGGCGCAGCAGGGCCTGGTTGACCTCGGTGATGCGCAGCTCCGGGTCCATGAGGAAGAAGCCCTCGGCCGCGTATTCGAGAATGCGGCGGCACTGCGCGAGGCCGCCCCCGGCCTCGCCGGTGCCCCGCGTCCCGTCCGGCCCCTCGCTTCCTGCGGCGCTCATGGCGCGTTCCCTGCCCGCGGCCCGGCCCGGCTCAGGAGGACACGGGCAGCCCGGCGCCGCGCCAGGCGAAGAAGCCGCCCGCGAGCGAGCGCACATGGCTGAACCCGGCCTGGCGCATGAGGCTGCCCGCGATGTTCGAGCGGTACCCCGAGCCGCACTGGGCCACCACGTCCGCGTCCTTGCCAAGGTCCGGGAAGCGGCCCTCGAGCATCGCGGTGAGCGGGAAGTGCACCGCCCCCGCGATGCGGCCCGCCTCCCACTCCGCCGGGGTGCGCACGTCCACGACCACGGGCGCGGCCTTCCCCTTCAGCTCGTCTGCCAGCTGGTGCGGGGAGGTCTGGCCGAGCTGGGCCACGGGCCTGCCGCTCATGAGCCAGGAGGAGACCCCGCCCGAGAGGTAGCCGAAGATGCGGTCGTAGCCGATGCGGTGCAGCTCGCAGGTCATGCGGTCGTAGCCCTCGCGGCCGTCGGTCACGAGGAGGATGTCCGCGTCCGGCTCCACGACCATGCCCACCCAGTTGGCGAGCTGCTTCTCGAAGCCGATGTTGATGCTGTCCGGGATGTGGAAGCCGCCGAAGGAGGCGGCGTCGCGGGTGTCGATGACCACGGCGCCCTCCCGCATCAGCTCCTCGAACTGCGCGGGCTCGAGCCGCTTGTCCATGGGGCAGGTGTCGAGCAGGGGCGCGCCCTTCCTGTTGGTCTCGATGATGTGGCCGTAGCTCTTGGGACGCGCGGGGTAGGACGAGGTCACGTCCTTCTTGAACTCCTCGAAGGAGGAGAAGCGCAGCATGCGGTTGGCCCGGCGCTCGTAGCCGAGCGTGGAGCTCTTCTTGGCGCTCAGCCCCTTGCCGCAGAGCGTGCCCTGGCCGTGGGCCGGGTAGACCTCCAGGTAGTCCGGGAAGGCGGCGAACTTCTCGTACAGGCTCGTGTAGAGGTTCTGCACCTGCTGCGCGATCAGGTCCTCGCCCGCGAGGTCCGGCCTGCCGGTGTCGCCCACGAAGAGGAGGTCGCCCGTGAGCAGCATCTCGGGCTCGTCCGAGCGCGCCGTGTCCGTGACCAGGAGGCTCACGGAGTTGGGCGTGTGGCCGGGCGTGTGCAGGACCTCGATCCTCGCCGCGCCGAGCACGAAGACGTCGCCGTCCGACAGCCCCTCGTGCACGTAGTCGATGGGCACGGAGTCGTTGATGTAGATCTTCGCGCCCGTGACCGCGCGCAGCTCCTGGTCGCCGCTCACGTGGTCCGCGTGCAGGTGGGTGTTGATGATGTGGGTTATGCGCATGCCCTCGGACCGGGCGATCTCGAGGTAGTCCGCGATGTCCCGCTTGGGATCGACGACGGCCATGACCTTGGCCGCGGGACAGCCGACGACGTAGGACTGGCAGCCGAGGCCCGGCACGGTGATCTGGTTGAAGTACATGGTTCGGCCTCCTTGGGCGGAGTTTTTTCACTGCCCGATGCTAGCAGCCTTTCGCGCCCGCGGGCAAGGTTCGCGGAAAGGAAAGGGCACGGACGGAGAACGCCCGTGCCCCAAATCCGCTAGCCCTGCACCAGCCAGAGCCGCTCCAGGAGGCGGCAGGCCTCCTTGGGGCCGGGCTCGGGCGGGAGCTGGGCGAGCAGTCCGAGCCCCTCGCTCTTCTCGTGAAACGCCTCCGGAGCGAGGCCGCCGACCACGGCGGTGCTGACGAAGGCGTCCACGCGCAGGACCTGGGCGGCCAGGGCCAGCGGGTCCCCGCCCGGCAGGTCCGGCAGCCCCTCGTCCGCGATCAGGAGCTTTGGGCGCCTGTCGCGCACGAGGGACAGGGCCTCTGCGGCCGTGACCGCGCAGGAGACCTCGCAGCCCTCGACGCGCAGCGCCTCGATGAAGGGCGCGAGCGCCCTGGAACCGGCCCGGGGGCTGGCGACGACGGCGGATGTTCCCCCTCCCGGCATGGCGCCCACCCTAGCCGTGTCCGCCGCCGCAGGTGAACTCCGGGGCGAAGCGCCGAAGCTGTCCGGCCAGGAAGGCCTCCACCGCGTGCGAGACGCTTTCCGCGCCCGCGCCGTGGAAGACCTCGATGCCCACCTGGTTGAAGCCCATGAGCGGGCGCATGCCCATGCCGCCCGCGATGAGCACGGTGACGCCGCTGCTCGCCAGGTGGTTGACCGGGGCCATGCAGCCGCCCTGCTGGTGCGGGACGTTGGGCAGGGTGGCCACGCGCGTGACCTCGCCGCCCTGCACCTCGATCAGGGTGTAGAGGTCGCAGTGGCCGAAGTGCGCGCCCACGGCGGCGGTCATCCCGCCCGGCAGCTCCGAGGGAACGGCGATAAGCATCTTGTCCATGGTTCAGGCTCCTTTGAGTGTGGTGAGAACGGGCGCGGCCGCGGTCTTCGCGGCGCGTCCGGCGGTTTCGAGAATGGTCGTCCAGATGTCGCGGATCAGCGGGGCGAGCGGCGAATCCGTCTCCGTGACCGCCTTGCGCGCGAGCATGGCCGCGGTCACGTCCGGGTGGAACGGGATCCTGCCCGCCACGACGTGGCCCATGGCGCGGGCCGCGTCCTCGATGGCCCGGGTCTGCTCCGGGTTCAGGTCGTGCTTGTTGACGACGAGCGCCAGGGGGACCCGGAAGTGGGCGCACAGCTCGGCCACGCGGGCGAAGTCGTGCGCGCCCGACGGCGTGGGCTCGGTGACGGCCACGGCCAGGTCCGCGCCGCTGAGCGAGCTTATGACCGGGCAGCCGATGCCGGGCGAGCCGTCGCAGAGGATGAGGCTCCTGCCCTCCTCTTCCGCCAGCGCGCGGGCCTCGCGGCGCAGGAGCGTCACCAGGCGGCCGGAGTTCTCCTCGCCCGGAAAGAGGCGCGCGTGCACCATGGTGCAAAAACGCGTGGCGCTCACGTGCCGCTCGCCGCAGGTCTTGTCCAAAAAGTCCACGGCCCCGGCCGGGCAGCAGGCCACGCAGACCTTGCAGCCCTCGCAGCGCACCGGGTCCACGACGTACTCGCCGTCCACCTCCCGGACGGCCCCGAAGCGGCACAGCGCCGCGCACTGCCCGCAGTCCGTGCAGCGGCCGGGGTCTATCGCCGCCTCGTGGCCGGAGACGAAGGGCTCGCTTCGCAGATGCTTCGGCGCGAGCAGGATGTGCAGGTCCGGCGCGTCCACGTCCAGGTCGCAGACGATCCTGTCCTCGGCCAGGTGGGCGAAGGAGGCGGTGAGCGAGGTCTTGCCCGTGCCGCCCTTGCCGCTGATGACCACGATCTCGGTCACTTTCCTCTTTGCGGGCTTCGCGTCAGGCATGGGCGGCCTCCGTGATCTTGCCCGCGGCCAGCCCGGCCACGCGGGCGGCGAGATCGGTGAAGAGCGCGTGCAGCCGGGCGTCGAGCCCCGCGATCAGGCGCGAGCGGGCGTAGGCCTCGGCGATGGCGCGCTCGAAGGGGATCTCGGCCAGCACGGGCAGGCCGTTCGCGCGGCAGAATTCCTGGATGGACTCGTCGCCGAGCCCGGCGCGGTTGACGACCACGCCCATGGGCTTGCCGAGCGGCCGAAAGGCCTCCACGGCCAGGGCGAAGTCGTGCAGGCCGAAGGGCGTGGGTTCGGCCACGAGGAGGACGGCGTCCGCGGCCGTGACCGCGCTCACCGCCGGGCAGCTCACGCCCGGAGGCGCGTCCAGAAGGGCGTCCATGGGGCTCCCCTCCCCGGCCGGCAGGGCTGAGAGGCGGCGCACCACCTCGCGCATGAGCGGCGGGCTCATGGCCTCGCCCACGCGCAGGCGGCCGGAGAGGAAGCGGATCGGCCAGCCGCCGGACGAGGTGCCGCCGTGCACGACGCCCTCGGACACGGTGCCGAGCTCGCGGCGGCCGGACAAGAGGGAGTGCTCGGGGCACAAGGCCAGGCAGCCGCCGCAGCCGTGGCACATCTCCGGGAAGACGAGGATGCGCCCGCCCATGCGCGTCACGGCCTTGAACTGGCAGAGCTCCACGCAGGTCCCGCAGAGCGTGCAGTTTGCGAGCGGGGGCAGCGGCACCTCGAGGAAGGCGCTCTCCTCGGAGGCGATCTGCGGGCGCAGGAAGAGGCCGAGGTTCGGCTCCTCCACGTCGAGGTCCACGGCCGCAACGGGTCCCGGCCAGACCGAGGCGAGGGAGGCGCAGACCGTGGTCTTGCCGGTGCCGCCCTTGCCGCTGGCGATGGCGACGATCACTTGTTGGGCCCGTCGGCGAAGGAGACGTTCCCGGCCTTGAAGCGCTCCACGGCCTCGCGCACGGTGATGCCGGAGAGGTCCTGGCCCACCTTGATGCCCGCAGCGGAAAGCGCGGTGAAGGCCTTGGGCCCCACCCAGCCGGTGAGGAGCACGCCCGCGCCCGCGGCCGAGACGTTCTCCGCGGCCTGGATGCCCGCGCCCTGCGCCAGGGTCTGCGACGAGCCGTTGTCGACCCAGGTGTCCTTCATGGTGGAAAGGTCCACGACGACGAACCCCGCCGCCCGGCCGAAGCGCGGATCGACGGGGGAATCGAGGCCCGGGGCCTCGGCGGTGACTGCGATGATGTCCATACACTCCATCCTTTTCGGCGGGAGAGGGGGTGCCGGGCGCCGCTTGGCGCCTCTCCCGCCCGTGGCTGTCTCGGGGTTGCCGACTCGTGCCGCGCCCGGCTCAGGCGCCGCGCCTGCGGCACGAGCCGTCGCGGCGGCGCAGCCGCCTGGGGAAGGCGGCCGCGCCCGCGCCGGTCTGCTCGTCCTGGTCGGGGGCGGGCGCGGCGGCAGACGTGTCGGGGGACGTCTCGGGGGACGCGTCGGGGGACATGTCGGCCGACACATCGGCGGGCTGCACGGACTTGACGCCGCGGCAGCCGCCGCGGCCCATGCCCTTGCCCTGGCCCTGGCCCTGGCCCTTTCCCATGCCCTGTCCGCAGCCCCGGCCGCGGCCCGTTCCGCGTCCCTGGCCCTGCCCCTGTCCCTGTCCGCTCATTCCGTTATTCATTGCGTTTCTCATGGCGTCTTCTCCTTGGCGGGCGTCTTTGCGTCCGCCGCTTGCGCCTGTTTCGGCCCGTTCTCCGGTCCCGGCCCTTCGCACCCGGCGCCCGCCTTCGTGCGCGCGCCGCCGCAGCCTCGGCCTCCCCGGTGTCCTCGGCCGCCCCCGGCCCCGGGGCCCAGCCCCCGGCATCTGCACGGGCAGCCCGGCATGGCCAGCCCGGCCACGTCCCCGGACAGCAGCGCCTCCGCGACCCTGTCCAGGCTGCCGCACAGCCAGGGGATGACGCGCACCCCCCGGCCCTCGAGCGAGAGCCGGTCCTGGCGGCTGATGCCCCCGCACAGGAGCGTTCCGGTCTGCAGCGAGTCCAGCCGCTCGGCCAGCACACGGGGCGCGGCGTAGGGGATGCCGCACTGCGCGAGTTCGGTCACCCGGCCGCAGTCCACGTCCACGAAGACGAGGTGCGTCGTGGTGTCGAGCAGGGTGGCCAACCGGTCCTGGTGGCAGGCGAGGCACAGGCGCATGGCGTTCTCCGGGCATTGTGCGGCGCCGCGCTGAAGGCGTTCGCGCGCCGCCGTCACGCCACCTTAAGCAGGGAGCATGCCAGGGAGATTTGTCTGTAAAGACAGGCTATTGGCGAAGCGGATGTGGTGAGGGGGAGACGAAGAAACGCGGCAGAATGCAGCGTTTTTCAGGAAAACGACTTATTTTGCGTCGTTCTTTTTCAGGATGCGGCGCAGGGTGTCGCGGGAGATGCCGAGCTCGCGGCAGGCCGCGATCTTGCGGCCCTTGTTGCGGGCCAGGGCCTCGCGCACGGCGGAAAGCCGCATGTCCTCCATGGTCTGCGCGCCGGACTTGGCCCTGGGCGCGGCCTGGGCCGGGTGCAGGGACTCGGGCAGGTGCTCGAGCTGGATGAAGCCGCTCGGGCAGAGGATGAAGGCGTACTCCACGATGTTCTCGAGCTCGCGCACGTTGCCCGGGAAGGGGTGGCGCATGAGCAGCTGCATGACGTCCTCGGACACGCCCTCGATGGGCTTGCCGGTCAGGCAGCGCCGCTTGTGCACGAAGTGCTCGGTGAGCAGGGGGATGTCCTCGGGCCGGTCGCGCAGGCGCGGCAGCTTCAGCTGCACCACGTTCAGGCGGTAGTAGAGGTCCTGGCGGAAGCCGCCCTCCTCCACGAGGCGCGCGAGGTCGCGGTTGGTGGCCGCCACCACGCGCACGTTCACCGGCTCCGGCGCCACGGCGCCCAGCGGCTCGATGACGCGCTCCTGCAGCGCGCGCAAAAGCTTCACCTGGAGCGGCAGCGGCATGTCGCCGATCTCGTCCAGGAAGAGCGTGCCGCCGTCCGCGAGGCGGAAGCGGCCGGGCTTGTCCTTGCGCGCGTCCGTGAAGGCCCCGGCCTTGTAGCCGAAGAGCTCGGACTCCAGCAGCTGCTCGGGCAGCGCGCCGCAGTTCACGGCCACGAACGGCCCCTTCTTGCGCGGGCTCAGGGTGTGGATGGCGCGGGCGAAGAGCTCCTTGCCCGTGCCGGACTCGCCGAGCAGGAGCGTGGCGGCCTCGCTCTCCGCGATCTGGGGCAGGATGTCGAGCATCCTGATGAGCGCGCCGCTGCGCGTGCGGATGTCCTCGAGCGTGTAGAGCCCTTCCAGCTCCTTGCGCATCAGCTGCAGGGCCGAGAGGTCGCGGAACGTCTCCACCCCGCCGATGACCCGGCCGGACTCGTCCTTGAGCGGGGCGGCGCTGATGGAGATGGGCACGCGCGTGCCGTCCTCGCGGATGATGAAGATGGACTTGTTGCTCACCGGCGCGTCCTGCTCCAGGCTCGCCTTCATGGCGCACGAGCCGTCGCAGATGCTCGAATGGAAGACCTCGCGGCAGGTGCGGCCGATGGCCTGCTCGGGCGCGATGCCCGTTATCTCCCCGGCCGCGCGGTTGAAGGCCGTGATGCGCCAGTTGAGGTCCACGGTGAAGACCCCGTCGGCCACGCTGTCCATGATCGCGGCGCAGGTGACGTTCGCGGGGAAGGCGGAATTCTTTTTCGTTCGTCCGGCCATGGGGCACTATTGTATCCGCGGCGGGCGCGGTCAAGGGACTTCGCCGAAAAACGACGCAAAATGCGTCATCCGGATGCACCCTGCAACGCGGCCGCCCGGCCGTTTCGCGCCAACACCATGTAATCGCTTGATTTCAGCGCATGGCACGGCACATGCTCAAGGAAGAGGCGACACAACAGCCACGCGCGTCCGCCCGGCCCCGCCGCCGTGGGGCCGAGCGGGCGCGACGCCGGGTCCGCGGCCTGACAGGACGTTTCGCCAACGCCTCCCGTCCCTCCCCCGGGCGGGCCTCCCCGCCCGGGGGCATGGCCGAGGCGCGGCGCCCGGCCAAGAGAGGATGCCCATGCGCAATGCTTTGCCCAGTCCTGCCGCGCCTTCCGCGCCTTCCGCCTCTTCCGCCTCCTCCCGCTCCGGGGGCCGCCCCGGGGCCCGCTCCGGGGTCCGCTCCGGGGCCTCCGGCACGCCTGACGAAACGCCTCCCGGCCCGGCGGGCGACGGTCCGGGCGGCAGCCTGCGCGCGGGCCTCTCCGGCGGCCGGGTGCTGGACAACCTGGGCGTGGGCGTCTTCTCCGTGGACGCGGACTGGACCATCATCTCCTTCAACCCCGAGGCCGAGCGCATCACCGGCTTTTCCGCGGCCGAGGCCATGGGCCGCAAGTGCTGGGAGATCTTCCACACCGAGTACTGCAACCGCAACTGCCACCTGCAGCAGGCCATCCAGAGCGGCAAGACCGTGGCCCGGCGCCAGGTGCACTACCTGACGCGCGACAACCGCCGCGTGCCGCTGGAGATCACGGCCTCGCCCCTGCGCGGGGAGCGGCGGCGCATACGGGGCGGGGTGCAGTGCTTCACCGACCGCTTCGGCCCGGCCGAGGACGAGGCCAGGAACGCGCCGGACGACGTGCTGCGGGGCGTCATCTGCCGCGACCCGCGCATGATCGAGCTCTTCACCACGGCCCGGGCCGTGGCCTCCACGGACGCCTCCATCCTCTTCACCGGCGAGACGGGCACGGGCAAGGACGTCATGGCGCGCAGCATCCACGCCATGAGCCCGCGCCGCGCCGGGCGCTTCATCAAGGTCAACTGCGCCGCCCTGCCGGACCGGCTCCTGGAGTCCGAGCTCTTCGGCTACAAGGCCGGGGCCTTCACCGACGCGCGCAAGGACAAGCCCGGCTTCTTCGAGCTGGCCGAGGGCGGCACGCTCTTCCTGGACGAGATCGGCGAGATCCCCCTCGAGCTCCAGGCCAAGCTCCTGCAGGCCCTGGAGGACCGCCAGTTCTACCCCCTGGGGTCCAGCAGGCCGGTGAGCGTGAACGTGCGCCTGCTCTCCGCCACGAACGCGGACCTCACGCGGCGCATCGCCCAGGGCTTCTTCCGGGCCGACCTCTTCTACCGCCTGCGCGTGCTCGAGCTGCACATGCCGTCGCTTCGCGAGCGCACCGCGGACATCGTGCCCCTGGCCGAGCACTTCCTGGCCTGGGCCGCTGAGCACTACGGCAAGAAGACCACCCACCTGGACGACTCGGCCAAGCGGCTGCTCGTGCGCCACCCCTTCCCGGGCAACGTGCGCGAGCTCAAGCACGTCATCGAGCAGGCCGTGATCCTCTCCGAGGGCAAGACCCTGGCCGCGTCCGTGTTCCAGCCCATCCTCAAGCGCCGCGAGCCGGAAAAGAGGCTGCCCGCCCCGCCCGACGAGTCCGCCCGCACCCTCGTGGACCGCGAGCGCGACGTGATCCTGCAGGCCCTCATGGAGAACGACTGGAGCATCCAGCGCACGGCCGTGAGCCTGAACATCAACCGCACCACGCTCTGGCGCCGCATGCGCAAGTACGGCATCTGAGGCCGTAGCGCCGGGACTCTCGAAACGGCGGCCGAAACAGCGCCCAGACACGAGCAGTCCCGCGCCCGCCCTCGCGCCTCCGCCTCCCGGGCCATCCGCCTCCCCATCCGGCCGCCTCCCTGTCCGGCCCTCCTCTCCGGCCTTGTGCGTCCCTCTCCCCGTGCGTCGTTTTCCACACGTTGCAGGGGTGCAACCCGCGCGGGTTGCACCCCTGCAACGTGTCTTCCAGCGCGCTGCGAACCATCCAGCAACCAACTGATATGACGGCAGTTTTCCGGCAGCAAACGACTGGCACGGCTTTTCCATAGGCAGGGGGCATCGGAACATGCAGGGGCCATCGCGGTGCTCGATGCTGCGCGGTCCCGGACAGCGACCCCGAAAATGGGAGGACGCATGGAAAAGTCACGCGAGGAGTTTCTGCGCACCAAGGCCTATCCGTTCTACGAGGCCGTGTGCGGGCTGTTGCGGCTGATGACCGAGGCCCGCGCGCACCCGGCGGGCATGGAGCCAAAGCCCCTGTACCTGAGCGAATGCCGCATCAAGGGCGAGGGCTACGACATCCGCTTCGTGCTGCGCAACAAGGGCATCCGGCCGTTCCTGGCCTTCATGGACGAGCCCTGGCCGCACAAGGTCTACCTCGGCCGCCTCACCAAGCACGGCCTGCCCCATCCCTTCGTGGAGGGCGTGAAGGTCTTCTTCAACTTCCTGCTCATGGAGGAGGTGCTCGACCCCTTCCTGGCCGACCTCGCGGCCATCGTGGCCGAGTGGTCCGCCATGAGCCCGCCCCGGCCCTCGAGCTGCCCCTTCGCCTCGCTCGCCGACTGCGCGCAGGGATGCGCGCAGGGATGCGGCGCGGAGGGCGCGGACGGAACCGGCGGCTGGAAGCCCCTGGGCGGGGACGGCCCCATGCCCGGCGAGCGCGGCCCCGCGCGGGCCAAAACGGAAAAGGACGCGGGCAGGGACGCGGACGCGGGAGGGACGCTCCACTGACGCTTCACTGGCGCTTCCCTGGGCGCGGCAGTCCCCGGGACAACCCGGGGAACAGTTCCCGAACATCGTGAGGAGGATCGTATGACCGAACCGATCGTCGTCGAGAATCTCGAGCATCCGTTCCTGGACAGGGTCCAGGGGCTGCTCCCTGAGGGCGGCCACCTGAGCATGTGCTTCACCTGCGGCGCCTGCGCCTCGGGCTGCCCGGCCACGGGCCTCGAGGGCATGGACCCGCGCCGCTTCCTGCGCCTGCTGGCCTTCGGGCAGGAGAAGGAGGCGCTGGAAAGCCCCTGGGTCTGGATGTGCACCATGTGCCGCCGCTGCGTGCACGCCTGCCCCATGGGCGTGGACATCCCCCAGCTGGTCTACGAGGCGCGCCAAAGCTGGCCGCGCGAGAAGCGGCCGCGCGGCATCGTCAAGTCCTGCGACATGGCCCTGACCAACGAGGGCGCGAGCGCCATGGGCGCCAGCGCCGAGGACTTCCGCTTCGTGGTGGAAGACGTGCTCTCCGAGGTGCGCGAGGCCGATGCGCGCTTCGCGGACATGCAGGCGCCCATCGACAGGAAGAACGCCACCTTCTTCCTCAACCAGAACTCGCGCGAGCCGGTCACCGAGCCCGACGAGATGGTGCCCCTGTGGAAGATCCTGCACCTGGCCGGGGCCGACTGGACCTACGGCACGCTCGGCTGGTCGGCCGAGAACTACTGCATGTTCGCGGCCGACGATGCGGCCTGGGAGAGCATCGTGCGCAAGAAGGCGCGGGCCGTGGACGACCTGGGGGCCCGAACATGGCTCAACACGGAGTGAGGGCACGAGTTCTACGCGGTCCGGTCCGGACTGCAGAAGTTCGACATCCCCCATTCCTTCGAGCTCGATTCCATCATCCGCTGGTACGCCCTGTGGATCCGCGAGGGCAGGCTCACGCCGAGCGCGGACTGGAACAGGGAGCTGAAGATCAGGTTCACGGTCCAGGACCCCTGCCAGCTCGTGCGCAAGTCGCTGGGCGACCCCATCGCCGAGGACCTGCGCTTCGTGGTCAGGAGCGTGGTCGGCGAGGAGAACTTCGTGGACATGTACCCCAACCGCTCCAACAACTTCTGCTGCGGCGGCGGAGGCGGCTTCCTGCAATCGGGCTACACCGAGGCGCGGCACGCCTACGGCAGGATCAAGCTGCAGCAGATCCTGGACACCGGGGCGGCCTACTGCATCACCCCCTGCCACAACTGCCACTCGCAGATCCACGACCTGGCCGACCATTTCAAGGCGCCGTACCGCACCGTGCACCTGTGGACGCTGCTCGCGCTCTCGCTCGGCGTGCTGGGTGAGAACGAACGGACCTACCTCGGGCCGGACCTGGCCCATTGCGGACTCTGAGGTCTCAAGGGGACCCTGCGACGGCTCCGCACCCTCGGACCGGACGGGAACCCACCCCACGCACTGCCGCCCCGGGATGCAACGTGCATCCCGGGGCGGCTTTTTCCGGTCCCGGGGCCGGCCGGTGGCGACGGCGCGGCCCCCTCGCTGGCGTCGGTCAGCCCTTGGGGTGGCATTCCCCGCACATCACCGGCCCCTTGCCGCGCTGTTCGTGGCAGGTCTGGCACTGGCGATGGTAGGCGTTCATCAGGGTGGTCTCGGCCGTAACGTCCTGCCCGCCCGCCGCGGCCATGCCCGCCTTCAGGGGATGGCAGTCCGAGCAGGGCACGCCCACGGAGTCCTGGTCCTTCTGCAGGACGCCGTTCTCGTAGGCGTGGTGGCAGGCGGCGCAGTTCTCTATGCCCGCCGCGGCGTTGTGCGCGTCGTGGTTGAAGGGCACGGCCGCCCGCTTGGCCGGGGCGAAGGCCGGATCGGCCAGCTGCCGCATCTCGTCCTGCGAGCGGCCGGGCACGGCCGCGCCGAGGAAGAGCACGGCCAGGGCCGCGGCCAGGATCAGGGTCCTTTTCATGCCGTCTCTCCCGCGTCCTGTTCTTCCCAGGGTTTGTCCATGCACTCGTAGATCAGGTCGCCGAGGAACTTGATCTTCATGTCCAGCTTGTAGTGGTGGATGATGTCCTCGAGCCCGCCGTGGCAGTTGTGGCACGGAGCGATGACCGTCTTCACGCCCGTGGCGGCCAGCTGCTCGGCCTTGATCCGGTTGCCCTCCACGCGGGTGTTCCTGAACGGCGGCCCGCAGTTGATGACCCCGCCGCCCGCGCAGCAGCAGTAGTTGTGCTCGCGGTTGGGGTGCATCTCGACCAGGTCCGGGACGAGGGCGCGGGCGACCTCGCGGCCCATCTCGTGCAGCCCCATGCCGCGCACGATGTTGCACGGGTCGTGGAAGGTCACGGCCTCGTCGTACTTCTTGGCGATGGATATCCGCCCGCTGGAGAGCAGCTCGTGGTAGAACTGGACGGCGTGTATGACCGGGGTGGGCCGGTCGCGCCAGCCAAGCCAGCGGTTGCCGACGTCGTGGACGGAGCGGAAGGCGTGTCCGCACTCGCCCATGACGATGCGTTTGACCTTCAGGCGGCGCGCGGTCTCGAAGTGGGCGCGCTTGAGGCGGCCCATGAGCTCGTAGTCGCCGCTGTACATGGCCATGTCGCTGTTGTCCCAGCCCGGGGTGGCGGGCATGGTCCAGTCCACGCCCGCGGCGTGCATGATGACCGCGGCCTGGTAGATGAGCTGGGTGCGGAACTTGGGCTCGGGCCCGATGACCGAGTACATGATCTCGGCCCCTTCCTTCTCCAGGGGGATGCGAAGGCCGGGCACCTCGTCGCGCGCCTCGTCCTCCTGCCACTGCAGGCTGTCGATCCACTCGTCCTCGCGCACCCACATCTGGTTGAGCGTGGCGGAGTGGCTGTTGGCCGTGTCCTGCAGGTACTTGGGCGTGACGCCGAGCTTGAAGCACAGGCGCCGGATGAGGCCCACCAGATAGGCGATGTCGATGCCGAAGGGGCAGTACATGGAGCAGCGGCGGCAGAGGTTGCACTCCGTGTAGGCGATGCGCGCCGCCTGCCCGATGAACTGCGGGTCCACGCGGCCGCCGCGCTTCATGATCTCCCACCAGGTCTGGCTGACCTTGCCCACGGGCGAGTAGCTCGGATCGTTGTCGTGCGAGAGATAGTAGTGGCAGGCCTCGGCGCACAGGCCGCAGTGCACGCAGGTGTCCAGGTAGGTGGAGAGGCGCGCGCCCACCTCTCCGGACAGGAAGTCCCTGATCGTCTTTTCCGTGCGCTCGGGCGTGAGGCGCGAAAGGCCGAGGGCCAGCCCCTCGTCTATGGACGGGTCCCTGGACGGGCCGGGGACCCCGCCCGCCTTCGCACCCGCTGCGCCCGACGTCGCGCTCGTTGCTGTGGCGTTCATCATTCCACCTCGTGATTGGCTGAAGAGCGGTTACCAGTCGCGCGCGTGTCGCACCGCGCCGAATTCCGAGCCGATGTACGCCCTGGTGAAGGGGGCGAAGATCATGTGCGAGAGCCTGGTGAAGGGGATGGCCACGAGCATGGCCTCGCCCGTGAGAATGTGCAGGACGAGCATCAGCCGGTAGTCGAGGAGCTGATGGTAGGCCAGGAAGCCGGTCACGAAGGGCGCGGCCGCGATCCCGAGGAGGACGTAGTCCGAGGTCCGGGTCACGAAGCGCACCTCGCGCGCCAGGATGCGGCGGACGAGGAAGAAGACGCAGGCCGCCACGACCACCAGGGTCATGGCGTCGGCCGCGCCCTCGGGCAGCGCGGGCCAGGAGATCCCGAAGGCCGTGTCCAGCATGACGAGGTGCGCCAGCAGGAAGACGGGCGCCGCGAGCAGGCAGACGTGGAAGGCGAAGGCCACCACGGTCATGACCGGGCGGCGCCGCATGTTCACGCTCATGAAGGGCACGCTCCAGTGCAGGATGGAGCGCAGGCCGTAGTAGAAGCTCATGTACTCCAGGACCTGGGCGTCCTTTCTGCGCGATATGGCGATCATGGTGACCAGGCGGTAGAGCGAGCCGACCACGAACACGGTGAAGGACGCCCAGACCAGGGGGCCGCTGACGAATTGATAGATGGCGTGCATGTCCCCTCCTACCTCCGGCCGTTGCCGAGCCGCTGCACGCTGCGGATGCAGGCGCCGTCGTCCACGCGGTTCACGAGAACCTTCTGCCCGTCCGGGGAGAAGGCGAAGCCGTGCACGTCCCCGCCGCCCGTGCCGACGATCTCTCCGTCCACGGCCAGGGCGCGGCGGCCGTCCGTCTCCACCAGGGCACCGACCCGCGAGCCGTCCGGGCTGAAGACCGGCGGCCAGGCGCGCTCGAAGTCGCGCGCCCAGGCCTTGCCGTCCGCCAGCACGGTCCACCTGCCGCCCCGGCAGACCGCGGCGGCCAGGCGGGAGCCGTCCGCGGAGAAGACCGCGTCGCTCACCACGTCGAAGGTGGCCTGCCAGGGGCGGTCGTCCACGGCCATGGTCCACTGCCCGAAGCGCGGGCTGACCACGGCGGCGATGCGCTCGCCGTCCGGGCTGAACATCTGGTGCCAGAGCTGCACGTAGGTGCCGTTCCACAGCGTCTGGCCGTCGCGCGCCAGGCGCCACTTGCCGCCGGAGCGCACCGGGGCGACCACGCTCTTCCCGTCCGGGGAGAAGCGCGGCTCCCAGACCGCGGAAAAGGTGACGGGCCAGGGCTCGCCGTCCACGGCGATGGTGTGCTCGTGCAGGGAGAGCCGCACCTCGGCCGCGAGGCGCTTCGCGTCCGGGCTGAAGTCCAGGCTCCAGACGTTGACGAAGTTGCGCGGCCAGGCCACGCCGTCCACGGCGGCGGAAAAGACGCCCTTCCCGAACTTCTCGATCTCGGCCTGGCCCAGGGGCTCGGTCTGCACGGCCGCGGCCGCGCGGCTGCCGTCCGGCGCCAGCAGGGCGTTGTTGGCGTTGGCGAAGAGCTCGTCCCAGGGCGCGTCGTCCACGGCCAGGCCGTAGCGCATGCCGTTTTGCACGCACAGGCCGATGTGCGCCCCGTCGCGGCTGAAGAGCGGGTTCCAGGCGAACTCGAAGGTGTTCTCCCAGGGCTCCCCGTCCACGGCCAGGGTCCATTCGCCGTCCTGCTGCACCAGGGCGCAAAGCCGCCCGTCGGGCGCGAAGCGCAGGTTCCAGACCTTGTCGAAGGACTGCTCCCAGTCCTCCCCGTTGACCCGCACGGTGCTCACGTCGTCCGCGAGCCTGGCCACCGCGGCCGCGCGCGAGCCGTCCGGACTGAAGCGGGGCTCTTCCACCCACTGCGTCCCCTTGCCCGGCCGACCGAGGTCGGCGAGCGTCCGTTCGCCGGCCTCCCAGTCCACATCATGGCTTTGCAACATGTGCGCTCCCCTTCTCCTCCACGCCCTAGCCCCTGGTGAAGCCCGGCTGCCTGGAGTAGTAGTTCAGTTGGATTTCCGGCCAGTTCGCCCGGTAGAAATCGAAGATGTAGTTCTTCAGCGCGTATTCCTTGTCGATGCTGCAGCCGCAGCTCTTGGCCTTGCGGAAGACCTCGAAGATGGACTCGCCCCTGCCCGCGCAGGCCAGGAAGCAGAGGATGCCCATGGGCCTCTTGCCCCCGGTGGAGAAGATGTGCACGGGCGCCCTGTCCGCATCGAGGACGGTGCGCCGGAAGCGCTCGATCTGCTCCTTGTCCAGCCGCTTCTTCGAGATGGGGATGCGGACGTAGTCCAGGCCGTGCTCCGCGGCCTTGGCCATCATGTCCGCACCGCCGGGCTCCGCGCCCTCGCGGGTGTCCACCAGGGTCTTCACGCCCTTGGCGGCCAGCTCGCGCAGGCCTTCGTCGTCCGGCACGCCGCTGATGCCGATCCCTTCGCAGGTCATGATCCGGTTCATGGTCACACCTCGCTTCGCGGGACGGGATTGCCGCCCTCGGCTCTGGGCCCCGGTCGGCGAGCTGCGCCGCAGCCGGGACGTCGCACCTGCACGGCGCTGAGCAAGGGGCGTTCCGAAGCACGCCATGAAAAAACATTCTTTGATTGCAGCGTGTTGAAAAAATCCGGAGGCGAAGGGAAGAAGCCCGCGATGCAGCCGGGTTGCGGCGGTGCAACACGGCATGCTCGCTTCCCGCAACGCGCCGCAGCGCCGGGCCGCAGGGGCGGCAATGACCGGAGATGAAGGGCGGCGGAGCGGACGGCGCGGGGCCGTGTCGCGGCCGGGTTGCGCATCGGCACCGGGACGTGTTGCGGCGGCGCAACCGCCGCGCCGCGGCCCGGGCCCGATCCTTTGCGGCAACACACTGATTTCAGGGGATATTCGCGGCGTCGCCCGGCCCGGCACGCTCTTTTCTTTGCTGCGGGCAAAGGAGGCCACGATGACGCTCACCGATCTCTTGGACGTCTCGCGCTGGGAAGCGCTGGAGAGGAACATCACCACGCGCCTGGGGCTGAACCCGGGCGTTTTTCATGCGGACGGCCGCAAGGTCACGGGATACTCCAACTGGGTGAACCCGCTCTGCCCCGCCGTGCGGGCGGTGCCGAACGGGCTCTCGCAGATCTGCTCGTGCGCCAACCAGGTCATCAGCCGCAAGGCGGAGCGCGACGGCCCGGTGGTGGAGGAGTGCGACGCCGGGCTGTGCAAGATCGCCGTGCCCATCTTCGCGCCCGGACGGAACGGATCGCGCGGCGAGTTCCTGGGCGTGGCGGGCGGCTGCGGCGCACGGATCGCGGACTCCGCCCTCGGCCTCTTCCACGTGGGCAGGGTCACGGGGCTCGCGCCCGACAGGCTGGAGGAGCTTGCCGCGTCCGTGCCGACCATCACCCCGGCGATGGCCCGGCACGCCGCGCTGCAGATCGCGGACTGGGTGGAGCGGATGCTGCCTGCCCAGGCCTGAGCGGACGGGCGGGAAGACGAGGAAGGAAGGAAGGAAGGAAGGAAGGAAGGGAAAAGGAAGGGCCTCAGCCCTGGGCGTTCCCGCTGTCCGCAGGCACGTCCCGCTCGGCGAGGGCCGCGCGCAGGGCCGCAAGGTGCTCCGCGGCCTCGCGGAACTTCAGCGTGCGCAGGCTCCGGCCGAGGGCATGGGCCGCCGCGGGCGCGCCCTGCCCCAGCTCGGAGGCCAGGGAGTCCCAGACGTCCAGCGCCCGCGTGTCGTGCTGCGCCAGGAGCCCGGCCAGCTCGGCCAGGGGACCCTGCAGCGCCTCGGCCGAGGGCACGGGCGGCTGCCCGGGCTCAGCGGCCGTCTCGTCCGCCCCCGCCGCCGCCAGATGCGCCGCCACGGCCTCGGCCGTGCGGGCGAAGGCCTCGGCCGCGGCCTGCTCCAGCGGGCGGCAGCCGTAGGGGTCCTCGCGCACGCAGAGCTCGAGGTCGACGGCCGCGGCATACAGCGCCATGGCCCCGATGTTCCCGGCCACGCCCTTGAGCGAATGGATCAGGCGCCGCGCCGTGGCCGCGTCGCGCGCCGCGAGCTTCTCGCGCAGCATCTGCGGAAAGCCGGACTGGTCGCGCAGGAAGGCGCGCAGGAGCCGCAGGTAGAGGGGCCGGTTGCCGCGCACGCGCGAGAGCCCGAGCCGCACGTCCAGCACCTCGGCCTGTTCCGGCATGGGGTCGGCGGCGGGCCCGGGCGCGGGGGGCGCGGGCCGCCTCCGTTCCCCGGTCCCCGCGCAGGCGGGCAGCCAGCGCGTAAGCGTCGCGAAGAGCTCGTCCGGGTCGATGGGCTTGTTCACGTGGTCGTTCATGCCCGCGGCCAGGCTCGCCTCGCGGTCCTCGGTCAGTGCGTGGGCCGTGGCCGCGATGATGGGCAGGGCGCGAAGCCCGAGCTCCCCGCGGATGCGGCGCGCGGCCTCGAGCCCGCCCATGCCCGGCATCTGGATGTCCATGAGCACCAGGTCGTAGCGCGGCCCGTGCTCCGCCCCCAGGATGCGCAGCGCCTCCTCGCCGTCGCAGGCGAGCCCCACCGCGAGTCCGGCGTCCTCCAGAAGCTCGCGCGCGATCTGGCGGTTGATGTCGTTGTCCTCCACCACGAGCACGCGCGCGCCCCTGCACTCCTCGGGCAGGGCCTCGCCTCCGCCCGCGGCCGCCTCCTCCCGGGCCGCGGCGGGACGCACGGCGGCCGCCGCCCCCAGGTTCCCGGCCAGGGTGTTGAAGAGCACGGAGCGGCTCACGGGCTTGACCAGGAAGGCCTCCACGCCCACGTTCTCGGCCTCGCGCCGCACCTCCTCGCGGCCGTAGGCCGTGACCATGACGACCACCGGCCGCCTGGGCAGGGGCAGGGCCCGGATGCGCGCGGCGCAGGCCGCGCCGTCCATGCGCGGCATCTTCCAGTCCAGCAGCACGGCGGCGAAGCCCTCGGCGTCGCTCTCGAGCAGATGCAGGGCCTCCTCGCCCGAGGCCGCGGCCACGGGGACGAAGCGCAGGGAGGCGAGATTGTCGCAGAGGATCTGGCGCGAAGTGGCGTTGTCGTCCACCACCAGCACCCGCGTGCCCTCCAAGCCCTGCGTCCCGCAGGGCTTGGCCGCGGCGGCGGCGCGGGCCACGGGCAGGCGGAGGGTGAAATGGAACTCGCTGCCCTTGCCCGGCGTGCTCTCCACGCGCAGGCTGCCGCCCATGAGCTCCACGAGCCGGTGCGAGATGCTGAGCCCGAGCCCGGTGCCGCCGTAGCGCCGGGTGATGGAGCCGTCCGCCTGGGAGAAGGGGGTGAAGAGGCGCTCCGCCTGCTCCCCGGTGAGCCCTATGCCGGTGTCGCGCACGCAAAAGCGCAGCCGGACCTCGCCGCCCTCCCCGCCGCCGTCTTCATCCGCCCCATTCAGGCGGCTGACGCCGATGAAGACCTCCCCCTCCTCCGTGAACTTCACGGCGTTGCTGACCAGGTTGAGCAGCACCTGCCCCAGGCGCAGGGGATCGCCCACCAGGTCCTGGGGCACGTCGTCGCCGACGCAGAGCAGGAGCTCGAGGTCCTTCTCCTCCGCGTTCAGGCTGTTGATGGCCACCACGTTGCCGAGCACCGCGTCCAGGTCGAAGTCCACGCGCTCCACGGAGAGCTTGCCTGCCTCGATCTTGGAGAAGTCGAGGATGTCGTTGATGATCCCGAGCAGGGCGGTGGAGGAGAGGCGGATCTTGTCCAGGTAGTCCTGCTGGCGGGGCGTGAGGGAGGTCTTGAGGGCCAGATGGCTCATGCCGATGACGGCGTTCAGCGGGGTGCGGATCTCGTGGCTCATGCGCGCCAGGAACTCGCTCTTGGCCTGGTCCGCGGCCTTGGCCAGCTCGGCCAGGCGCCGCGAGGTCCCGAGCGACTCCGTGAGCCGCGCGTTGGACGCCTCGAGCTCCTCGCCCTTCTCGCGCAGTGAACGCAGCATGCGCGTGAGCTGGCCCAGGGAGGGGCGGAAGATGAACAGGAACTCGAGGAGCAGCACCACGAGCCCCGCGGCCATGACCACGCCCTCCAGGCGCTGCAGCGACTGCAGGCGCGTCCGGGCCTCGGTGTCGAAGCGGAAGGTGATGCGGTCCATGAGCTCGAGATAGCGCGGCTCGTTGGCCAGCATGGCCGAGGCCGAGGCCCTGATCTCGGCCTCGCGCAGGGCATCCTCCCCCGGCGACCCGTCGCCCGGACGCGCGGCCAGGGCCTGCAGCAGGTCCAGGGCCGAGCCAGACAGGGCCTGGTAGGCGGGCTCGACCTCGGCGAAGAGGCGGCGGATATCGTCCGAGTGGCGCTGCGCGGGCAGGAGCAGACGGGCGTCGCCGTGCTGCAGTCCGGCCTGCACGGCCGTGAAGCTCTCCAGGGATTCGCGCAGCTCGCGCGCGAGGCGGCCGCGCTCCTCGGACGAGGGCGAAAGCTCGAGCCCCAGGGCGCACTTGGTCAGCCGCTGGCTCAGCATGCGCTGGCGGCCGGAAAGGTTGATGATCCTGGCGTCGCCCGCGTTCTGGCGGATGGCGAACTGCATCAGGAGCGACGAGGCGACGATGGTCAGGGCGATGCACGCCAGGGCCAGGGCGTAGAGGCGCTTCAGCTTGCGGAGTTGTCGTTCGTGCATGGCGGCCGTCGGCTTTTGCGGGGCCGCCGCATGTCCGACGCGCCCGCGTTTGGGAAACCGCCCGCCGGAATCCCGTCAAATCTCGGGCCGAATCTCCCACACACGAAAACGTGGGACCATGATTTTTCCCCGGTCCGCGCCGGGGAGGAACGGAAGGCGGCACGGGAGCCCCCGATGCCGCAGGGCGCGGCCCGAAGAGGGTCGCGCCCTGCCCGGCCGCGCCCGCCGTGCCGGAGCGCGCGGGGCGGCCTCGGGGCCTTTGGCCTGCCTACTCGCCGGGGTTCTGGAACGCGTCCAGGGCCCGGGCCGTGTAGACGATGGCGGCGCCCGCGTTCAGGCTCACGGCCACGCCCAGGGCCTCGGCCACTTCCTCCACGCTCGCGCCGTGCTTGCGGGCCTCCATGGTGTGGAAGGCGATGCAGCCGTCGCAGCGCGTGGTCACGGCAACGGCCAGGGCGATGAGCTCGCGGGTCTTGGCCGAGAGATGGCTCGTCTTCTCCCCTGCCCCGCCCATCAGGTTCAGCCCCTTCATGGTGTCCGGGGACAGGGAATTCATCTCGCCCAGGCGGGCGAGCAGCTGCTGCCGGTAATCCTTCCAATCCAACATGACGACCTCCACTGGTAAGGGTTTGCCATGCTGATACGCAGGCGGCAGGGGGGAGTCAATCGCGCCCCGGGGAGGATGAAAAAATGCACAAGCGGCCCGCGGACTATCCCCAGAAACCCGAGTCAGTTGTTGCGGCCATGCGCCGGGCGGCTTACAAAGGGCAGATGCCTTGCCCCCGTTTCCAGCACGCGGCAACGGCCGCAGAGACACGGAGAACCGCCATGCCGGAACTTTTCGAGCCCGTCAGCCTGAAGTCCATGACCCTGCAGAACCGCTTCGTGCGCTCCGCCACCTGGGAGGGGCTGGCCGGGGACGACGGCGCGGCCACCCCGCGCCTGGCCGAGCTCCTGGCCGAGCTTGCGCGAAACGAGGTCGGCCTGGTCATCCCGGGCCACGCCTTCGTGAGCCCGGAGGGCCGGGCGGGCTTCAAGCAGCTCGGCGCGCACGACGACGCCATGCTGCCCGGGCTCTCCGCCCTCGCCTCGGCCGTGCACCGGGCGGGCGGCAGGATCGCCCTGCAGCTCGCCCACGCGGGCGCGGCGGCCGCCGCGCAGCTCTCCGGCCTGCCCGCCGTGGGCCCGAGCGCCCCGAAGGGCGAGGGAGAGCCCGCCTGCGCCGAGCTCGACCAGGCCGGGATGAGCGCCCTGGTGCAGGCCTTCGCCCGGGCCGCGGCCAGGGCGAAGAAGGCCGGGATCGACGCAGTGCAGATCCACGGCGCGCACGGCTATCTCCTGAGCCAGTTCCTCTCCCCGGCCTGGAACCGCCGCACGGACGGCTACGGCGGCGCGCTGGAGAACCGCGCGCGCCTGCTCCTCGAGGTCGCGGCAGCGGTGCGCGCGGCCGTGGGGCCGGACTATCCGGTGCTGGCCAAGCTCAATTCCGAGGATTTCGTGCCCGGCGGCTTCTCCCCCGCCGAGGCCGCGGCCGTGGCCGCCATGCTCGAGGAGGCCTCGGTGGACGCCGTGGAGCTCTCGGGCGGCAGCCGCGCCGCGGGCGAGGAGCGCATGCCCGCGCGCAAGGGCCGCATCAAGGGGCCAGAGGACGAAGTCTACTACCGCGAGGCCGCGAGGCTCTACAAGGAGCGCGTGAAGATCCCCCTCATCCTCGTGGGCGGCATCCGCTCCTACGAGATCGCCGAGGAGCTGGTGCGCTCGGGCGCGGCCGACCTGATCTCCCTCTCCCGGCCGCTCATCTGCGAGCCCGCGCTCGTCAAACGCTGGCACGAGGGCGACACGAGGCCCGCCGAGTGCGTCTCGGACAACGCCTGCTACACGCCCATCCTCGCGGGCGAGGGCGTCCGCTGCGAGACCTTCGCCAAGAAGCGCGCCCGCGCGGCAGGGAAATAGGGAAGAGAGACACGAAGATGCCTCCGGCGGCCAGGAAGGGGGCTGCGCGCCCCCTTCCTGGACCATCCCCGCGCGAGGCTCTGCCTCGACCCCCTTCGCGCATGGCACGCCCGGGAAAAGAACACGGGCCGTCTGGGCGTGGAAGGCCGCCGGGGTGGGGTGTCGTGCGCCGCGGATGGCCAGGGAAGAACCGGACCGTTTTTTCGCCGGACGGCGAAAATCCGGTCCGCCACCATCTCCTTTGCCCATGGCGAAAACAGCGAGCGCCTGCGAAGACCCTCGGCAAAGGAGAGGGAGAAAAAGACGTCTCAGCCGATTCGGTCGATTACGGGCGAGGGGTTCGGGGAGACTGTCCCGATAATCGGGCCCCGACGCCAACCGTGCCCGGGATTTTCCCGTGGTCCGAGCGCAGCGAGGCTCGCGGGAAAATCCCGGGCATATTCGTTCTGCGGCCTCGCACGCCCAGGCCTCGTTCGCCCGGTCGTCAGTCGTGCCGCCTGCGAAAGGGGTCCAGGCTCAGCCTGGCGCAGGGGAGTCCAGAGGGGGCGCGCAGCCCCCTCCGGCCGCCGGAGGCATCTTCTCTCTCTCGTCCAGCCCGCGCCTCAGTGCCCACGCCTCAGTCCTTTCCGGCCACGTAGGGCCTGACCATCCTGGCGGGGTCCACCACGTGGTCGAACTCGGCCTCGCTGACGAAGCCGAGGTCCAGCGCGGCCTCCTTCAGGGTGAGGTCGCGCTCCATGGCGTGGTGGGCGATGCGCGAGGCCTTGTCGTAGCCGATCACCGGAGCCAGGGCGGTCACCAGCATCAGCGAGCGGTCCACGTATTCCCTGATCTTCGCGAGGTTCGGACGGGTACCCTCGACCAGGAAGCGGCGGAAGTTCACGCAGCCGTCGCCGAGCAGGGTGATCGACTGCATGACGTTGGCGATGATCAGGGGCTTGTAGACGTTCATCTCCAGGTAGCCGGACGCGCCGCCGAAGCCCACGGCCACGTCGTTGGCCATGACCTGGACCGCGAGCATGGTCAGGGCCTCCACCTGGGTCGGGTTGACCTTGCCGGGCATGATCGAGGAGCCTGGCTCGTTCCCGGGGATGGACAGCTCGGCGAAGCCCGCCCGCGGGCCGCAGGAGAGCAGCCGGATGTCGTTGGCGATCTTGTACAGGGAGACGGCCAGGGTGCGCAGCGCGCCGGAGAGGTGCACCAGCGCGTCGTGCGCGCCCTGGACGGCGAACTTGTTCGGGGCGCTCGAGAAGGGCAGCCCGGTGAGGGCCGCGATCTCCGCCGCGGCGGCCTCGCCGAAGCCGGGCGCGGCGTTGATCCCGGTGCCCACGGCCGTGCCGCCGAGCGCCAGGAGGTAGACCCCTTCCAGGGCGTCCTCGATGCGCGCGAGGCCGTCCGTGAGCATGGCCGCATAGCCGGACCATTCCTGGCCCAGCGTCAGGGGGGTGGCGTCCTGCATGTGGGTGCGGCCGATCTTGACGATCGCGTCCCACTCTGCGGCCTTTTCGGCCACCGCGTCGCGCAGCGCGGCCACGGCGGGCAGGAGGCGGCCGGTCACGCCCGTCGCCGCGGCGATGTTCATGGCCGAGGGAAAGTTGTCGTTGGTGGACTGCGACATGTTCACGTGGTCGTTCGGGTGCACCGGGGCCTTGCTGCCGAGCGGCGTGCCCGCGATCTGGCAGCAGCGGTTGGAGACGACCTCGTTGACGTTCATGTTGAACTGGGTCCCGCTGCCCGTCATCCAGACGTGCAGGGGGAACATGTCGGCGTGCTCGCCCGCGAGCAGCTCGTCGCAGACCCGGACGATCAGGCCGGACCTCTCGCCGTCCAGCCGCCCGCCCGCGTGGTTGGCCGTGGCGCAGGCCCGCTTCAGGACCGCGTAGGCAGCGATCATCTCGCGCGGCATGAGGTCGCGCCCGATGCTGAAATACTCGAGGGAGCGCTGCGTCTGCGCGCCCCACAGCCTGTCCGCCGGGACCTCGACCTCGCCCATGCCGTCCGTCTCGATCCTGAAGCCGCCCATGCTCTCCCTCCTTGCGCGCGGGCCCGGCCCCGCAAAGGCGCGGGGGATGGTTGAACATCCAGTACTGTATTAGGGTGGGAATTTCCAACAGCGGATTCGAGAAACCGGGGGGCGTCGTCCGCCCGGCCGGGGTTCCCGGCCGCAGCGCCCGCGCTGTCCGGGAAGGACGACAGCAAAGGAGAAACCATGCCCATCACCAAGCTGGACCGCGTCGCGGCCCTCATCGTCGTGGACCTGCAAAACGGCATCACGGCCATGCCCACGGCCGATCCGGCAGAGGAGATCGTAGCCCGCGCGGCGCGGCTCGCCGAGGCCTTCCGGGCGCGCGGCCTGCCCGTGGTCCTGGTCAACGTCACGGCCCGCGCGCCGGGCCGCACCGAGGCCCCGGCCGGGCAGCTGCCCTCCGACCCCAAGTGGTTCGAGCTCGTGCCGGAGCTTGCAGTACAGCCGGGCGACCTGCGCGTCACCAAGCAGTGCTGGGGCGCCTTCCTCGGCTCCTCGCTGGACGAGATGCTGCGCGGGCTCGGCGCGACCCAGGTCGTGCTCTGCGGCATCTCCACCAGCGTGGGCGTGGAGTCCACGGCGCGCAGCGCCTACGACCTGGGCTACAACGTGGCCCTGGTCACGGACGCCATGACCGACCGCGACCCCGAGGCGCACGCGAACAGCGTCGCGCGCATCTTCCCCCGCCTGGGCGAGACCGCGTCCACGGACGACGTCCTGCGCCTCTTGGAGTTGCGCTAGGCCCAGGGCGTCGGCGACGACGAGAAGGCCGCCCGGGCGAGACGCCCGGGCGGCCTTCTGCATGCGGCTCTTTTGGGAAAGGAGGGCCTAGCGGTCCACCGTGGCCATCATCTGGGGGGTGTAGCGCTCGCCCTGGACGGTGCCGGGGGGCAGGGCCGCGTCCAGCGCCGCGAGCTGCGCCGCGTCGAGGCGGATGGAGGCCGCGGCCACGTTCTCCTCGAGGTAGGCGCGGTGCTTGGTTCCGGGGATGGGCACGATGTCCTCGCCCTTGTGCAGGATCCAGGCGAGGGCGATCTGCCCGGGCTTCACGCCCGCGGCCGCGGCTATCTCCCGCACCTTCCCGGCGGCGGCCATGTTGGCGTCGAAGTTCCCGCCCACGTAGCGCGGGTCCGTGCGGCGGAAGTCGTCCTCCGGGTAGTCCTCGGCGCGTTTGGCCGTGCCGGTCAGGAAGCCGCGGCCGAGCGGGGCGAAGGGCACGAGGCCGATGCCGAGCCCGCGCATGGCCGGGAGCACCTCCTGTTCCATGTTGCGCTCCCACAGCGAATACTCGCTCTGCACCACGGAGACCGGATGCACGGCGTGCGCCCGGCGGATGTTGGCCACGCCCGCCTCGGACAGGCCGAAGTAGCGCACCTTGCCCTGGCGCACCAGCTCGCCCACGGTCCCGGCCACCTCCTCCATGGGCACGGCCGGGTCCACGCGGTGCTGGTAGAGCAGGTCGATGCGGTCGGTGCGAAGCCGCTTGAGCGATCCCTCGACGGCCTCGCGGATGTGCTCGGGACGGCTGTCGAGCCCGGCGACGCGCTTGCCGCCCTCGATGCGGAAGCCGATCTTGGTGGCGATGGTCACCTTGTCGCGCCGGTCGTGGAAGGCCTTGCCGAGCAGCTCCTCGTTGGCGAACGGCCCGTAGACCTCGGCCGTGTCGAAAAAGTCGCAGCCGAGCTCGATGGCCCGGTGCAGCGTGGCGATGCACTCGTCCTCGTCCGCCGGTCCGTAGGACTGGCTCATGCCCATGCAGCCGAGCCCCACGGCCGAGACCGCGAGCCCCTGCGTTCCAAGTCTGCGTCGTTCGAGCGTCATTGCGCGTCCTCCTTCCGTATCGCGGCGTGGCGGGCCCAGGCCCGTGGAGATTGCCGATTTCCGGCCACTCTATGCCCGGCGGGCCGTCGTGTGAATGCCTGATCGTGCGAAACCCTGGTCCGATGCTCCGCCGCGGGGCCGGCCCGGGACTCCAGGCCTTTTTTTTCGGTCCGAAAAACCCGCCGCGCAGCCCTTTTCCGCGATCCGCCCGTCCCCGGGCCGAAAAACTTCCCGCATGACCGGCTCGTCGTTTGACCCTGCTCCTCGAAATGGAGTATGATTCTCCATAAGTATCAAAAAATCCTGTCATCTCGGGATATTGCCGAGAGACAAACCGTATCGGGAGGAGAGGATCATGGCAGACGACAAGCGCAAGCCGACGACGACCGACGCCGGTATTCCGGTGGCGAGCGACGAGTTCTCGCTCACCGTGGGGCCGGACGGTCCCATTCTGCTCCAGGACCACTACCTCATCGAGCAGATGGCCAACTTCAACCGCGAGCGCATCCCCGAGCGCCAGCCGCACGCCAAGGGCTCGGGCGCCTTCGGCCACTTCGAGGTCACCAGGGACGTGAGCGCCTACACCAAGGCCGCCGTGTTCCAGCCGGGCACCAAGACCGACACCCTGATCCGCTTCTCCACCGTGGCGGGCGAGCGCGGCAGCCCGGACACCTGGCGCGACCCGCGCGGCTTCGCCCTCAAGTTCTACACCACCGAGGGCAACTACGACATGGTGGGCAACAACACGCCCGTCTTCTTCATGCGCGACCCCATGAAGTTCCAGCACTTCATCCGCTCGCAGAAGCGCCGCGCGGACAGCGGGCTGCGCGACCACGACATGCAGTGGGACTTCTGGACCCTCTCGCCCGAGTCGGCGCACCAGGTCACCTGGCTCATGGGCGACCGCGGCATCCCCAAGACCTGGCGGCACATGAACGGCTACTCCAGCCACACCTACATGTGGGTCAACGCCAAGGGCGAGCGCTTCTGGGTCAAGTACCACTTCAAGACCGACCAGGGCATCGAGTTCCTGACCCAGGCCGACGCCGACCGCATCGCTGGCGAGGACTCGGACTACCACCGCCGCGACCTCTTCGAGGCCATCAAGCGCGGCGACTATCCGAGTTGGACGCTGAAGATGCAGATCATGCCCTTTGCCGAGGCCGAGACCTACCGCTTCAACCCCTTCGACCTGACCAAGGTCTGGCCGCACGCCGACTACCCCCTGCACGAGGTCGGCAGGCTCACGCTCACGCGCAACCCGACCGACTTCCACACCGAGATCGAGCAGGCGGCCTTCGAGCCCAACAACCTGGTGCCCGGCATCGGCCCGAGCCCGGACAAGATGCTTCTGGCCCGCCTCTTCTCCTACGCCGACGCCCACCGCGCGCGCCTGGGCGTGAACTACAGGCAGATCCCGGTGAACCGGCCCAAGGCGCCGGTGCACAGCTACAGCAAGGACGGCGCCATGCGCGTGCAGAACGTCTCCGACCCCGTGTACGCGCCCAACTCCAAGGGCGGCCCCAAGGCGGACGGCGAGCGCTACCCGCAGGTCGAGGTCTGGGGCGCCAGCGGCGAGTTCGTGCGCGCGGCCTACACCAAGCGCAAGGACGACGACGACTTCGGCCAGGCCGGGACCATGGTGCGCAAGGTCCTGGACGACGCCGCGCGCGACCGCCTGGTCTCCAACATCGTGGGCCACCTGAAGAAGGGCGTCACCGAGCCGGTGCTGCAGCGCGCCTTCGAATACTGGCGCAACGTCGACAAGACCCTCGGCGACCGCATCGCGGAGGGAGTGAAGAAGGGCTGAGGCGGCCCGCCAAGGGCGTGAATCAAGAACGATGACGGCCGGTCGGCGAAATGCCGACCGGCCGTTTGCTTTAGTCAAGATTCTTGACGTGCCCCCGCGAGCCAGCTCACAAAATTACATATAGGAGCCAACACATAAGGGTACGAAATAGATCAAGGCTAAAATGGCCTACCAAAGGCAGCCGTCTCAAAACAACGAGAAATCTGGGCAGTGAAAATAAAGTGCTAGTGATTATCTTACTACTCAGCGAATTCGTGTCGTTATCGTCATGATGAGAATCAAGGCATGTCCATTTTTATACTTGAATATTTATAAATTTTAAATTAAAAAACAAATATTAAATATGCCTTAGCCTTAACACGGTGAAAATTTCTCGAATAAGGACATCTGATAGACTGTGGCTCGGCTTGAGCCGAAGTCGCAGGCTTTTCAATGGATGGAAGTGAAGAGAAAGGCGTCTAAAAGGAAACAGTATTTCAGGCTCAGCACGTTTTTTTAATAAAAAGGAAACGAATATTTTCTGGAGTGAACTTTCTGAAGGCTGATAAATCACCATAACAACAATGGATTAAGAGTCATTGATAGAGGAAGAAACACATGAAACGTTTTATCAAAAATAAGCTTGAGGCGGTATATTCTGATTTTCAAATTGCTGCAAAAGAATCTGACGGGTTATGCGAACTGAAAAAATTTTCATTTGCAGGTGGCGCAAGCCCTGATTACGGAAATCATTTAGTACGAATGTATTATATGCTGAAATATTTCCCAGCTTATCTTGCAGAATATTATTTGATGTATCAAAAACTTCTGAATTTTAATTTCTTACCACATAACGACTTAGATATTTTGTCTATAGGATGTGGATGTGGCATTGACTACTGGGGATACCATTTCATCGCCAAAGAACAAATTAATGACTTCAAGACAACAACATCGTACACTGGATACGACATAAATACATGGGAATACACTGACTCTCTTAGAAACGAAAAATTTCGCATCATAAATGATGACATAGCAAAATTAGATAATCTGAATTCTGGAGACTATGACTATAACGTAATTGTTTTTCCCAAATCTATCAGCGATCTTCACCCAGAAGTTTTTGGAAAGTTAGTCAAAGCAATTGAATCAACAAATTTTGAACGCAAAAGAATTGCCGTCGTTTGCTCATTAATGCAAGACGAGCAAGCTCTAAACTATGACTGGAGCAGATTAAAAAAAATCATAACTACCATAATGGCAAGACATAACTACTCCTGTGAGGATGACCTCGAAAAATATATAACGGCGACCAATCCTGACGAAGGACTTGTCAGAGTTGTAAACGGCTTTGACTATACATTGGATATAGAAAATACCATTAATTCAACTCTCAATCTGTGTCCAAATTTTATTGAGAATGGAAAAAGCTGCAAAAATGATTGCACAGCAATGAATAGATGGCCTATTTTAAAGCAGAGATATGTCAACTTCGCCGTAAGGCGTTTGACAAGGAATGACTAAATGGAATGGCGAAAAGATCAGATAACAATTAATGATCTGACGGCAAGTGCCATTGCCCCGGAAATAATCTCTGCAAGTCGATCAACAGATATTCCTGCCTTTTATTCCAAGTGGTTCTTCAATCGTCTAAAAGCTGGTTATTCAAAATGGATTAACCCTTTCAACAGAAGGTCACAGTTCATATCTTATAAAAATGTACGTGCTGTTATTTTTTGGAGTAAAAATCCAAAACCTCTTTTACCCTACCTTCATATCCTTGAAGAAAATGAAATTGGATATTATATCCACTTCACAGTAAACGACTATGAGGAAGAAAATTTAGAACCAAGTGTTCCTCCATTAGCTTCACGAGTTGAAACGTTTAAAACCATTTCTGAAAAAATTGGCCCAGACCGAGTAATATGGAGATTTGATCCGCTTATTCTTACAAAATCTATCGACGCAAACAAACTCCTCAAGAAAATAAAAAACGTTGGAGACATCTTGCACGGCTATACATCAAGGCTTGTTTTCAGTTTTGCAGACGTTTGTAACTACAAAAAGGTTCAAAATAATTTGAAACGGCAAAATATCATCCATAAAGACTTTACTTTATCAGATATTGAACACCTGTCGTCTGGAATATCCAGTCTTTGTTCTGGCTGGGGCATGCCAGCATTTACTTGCGGCGAAAGTATCGATTTGTCGGAATTTGGTATCCAACACAACAAATGTATCGATGATAGTCTTATCTTAAAAATAACAAACAACCATCCGGATATTCTTAAACTCTTCGGGATGGACACAAATAGCCAGTTAAGTTTATTCGAACATGTGGCTAAAGAAAAAAATTTAAAAGACCAAGGACAAAGAAACGAGTGTGGTTGTATAATAAGCAAAGATATAGGGCAATATAATACATGCCCACACAAATGCGTTTATTGCTACGCAAATACTTCAGATACCGTCGTCGCCAAAAATATCAAATCTTTTTCTCCTGACGGTGAATCTATCATTCTTGAATGATAGCCCTCCTGTTCATATATCCTAATATGATGTTGCTCTGGGTAGTATGCGAAAAAACGGCACCCCATCCCAAGTATGTGCAAGCGAATAGAAAGCAACATGAGAAGTGCACATGCAAAGGCGGCCCCGGGCAACCGGGGCCGTTTTTTTGCGGCAGGCCCTCGCGCAGGTAGGCCGCGGGAGGCACGGCGGCCTAGAAGGAAAAGACCTTCGCCTCGGCCGCGAGGTCGATGAGGGTGGGGCCGGTGGAGATGGTGAAGCCCGAGGGCAGGTCGTCCTCGGCGATCATGCGGGCCGCGGCGCAGGGCTTGCACACGAGGATGCTGCCCTTCTCGCGCACGGTCTGCAGGTACCCGATGAGGGCGTCGCCCGTGGGGGCCTTCATGTTCTCGGCGAGGCCGAGGTTGGCCAGGTACACGGCGTCGTCCACCAGGAAGACGGTCGTGTCGTGGCCCTTGTCCGTGGCGATCTTCGCCAGCTGGAAGCAGCGCACGGCGCGGGTCGGGTCCTCGGGGCCGCGCGAAAGGACGAAGAGGAACTTGGACATGCTGTCTCTCCCTGTTTTTCGATGCACGGCGCGGACGGACCGACCCGCCCGCGCCTTTTTCGTGACGTGAATGCGTGACCTGACCCCGGGGCGCCTACTTCTCCCGGGCGAAGGGCCAGGCCATGATGCCGCCCTCCATGACCGTGACGTTGGTGTAGCCCGCCGCCTCCAGGATGCGCTCGGCCTCGTAGCCGCGCATGGAGATCTTGCAGTAGGCGATTATTTCGGCGTCCTTGTCCGCGGGCAGCCCTTCCGGGAGCCCCTTCTCGAGCCCCAGGCGCAGCTTGCCGAGCGGGATGTGCACCTCGCCCAGCCCCAGGCGCATCTGCTCGAACTCGTCGGGGGCGCGCACGTCGAGCAGCACGGGCGGCTTGCCGCCTCCGGCCCGGTCGTCCAGGCGCGCCTTGACCGCCAGGCTGTCCTCGCCCTTCAGCAGGCCGTCCATCTTGTTCTGCAGCACGTGGGCCGTGGCCAGGAAGTGGTCGATGGCCAGGGAGAACGGCGGGGCGTAGGGCAGGTCCAGGTTCGCGAGGTCGTCCACGGTCATCCCCGCGCTCACGGCCACGGCGGCCTCGGCCACCTGGCGGTTGGCCTCGCCCGGGCCGATGCACTGAAACCCCAGCACGCGCCGCGTCTTGGCGTCGGCCACCATCTTGGAGATGAGGAGCTTGGCCGTGCCCATGAAGCCGGGCTTGTCCAGGCCCGCGTTGATCACGCTGACCACGTCGTAGCCCTCGGCCCGGGCGCGGCGCTCGGAAAGGCCCGTGGACCCGGCCGCGAAGTCGAAGATCTTGCAGATGCCGCTCTGCACGGTGCCGGGGAAGGTCGCGCGGTCGCCCTTGGCCGCGTTCTCCCCGGCCACGCGGCCCTCGAGGTTGGCCAGGTCGCCGAAGGGCGCCAGCACCTTCTTGCCGGTGATGCGGTGCGTGAGCTCCACGCAGTCGCCCGCCGCGTAGACGTCCGGGGCCGAGGTGCGCATGTGCTCGTCCACCGCGATGCCGCCGGTCGCGCCGATGGCGATCCCGGCCTCGCGCGCCAGGGCCGCGTTGGGCCCCACGCCTATGGCCACAACGGCCAGCCGGCAGGGAAGCGTGCCGCCGTCCTGAAGCCGCACGCCCGTGAGCCTGCCGTCCTCGCCCGTGAACTCGGCCACGCCGTTCTCGAGCATGATCGTGACGCCCTTGGCGCGCGCGTGGTTCTCCACGAGGCGCGCCAGCGCCTCGTCCAGGAAGGTCAGGGTCTGGGGCAGGAGCTCCACCACCGTGACCTTGAGCCCCACCGCGGCCAGGGCCTCGGCCGTCTCCATGCCGATGAGCCCGCCGCCCACGACCACGGCCTCGCGGCAGCCCTCGGCCGAGCGCAGGGCGCGCAGCCGGTCGGCGTCGGCCAGGGAGTGCAGCGGGGTGACGCCCGAAAGCTCCCGGCCCGGGATGGGCGGGAGCTTCGGCACCGCGCCGGTGCACAGGATGAGCTTGTCGTAGGCGATGGTCTCGCTCGCCCCGGTCTCCAGGTTCCTGGCCGTGAGCGTCTTGGCCGTGGTGTCCAGGGCCGTGACCTCCGTGCGCACCCGGGCGACGACGCCCTTGGCGGCCTTGAAGAACGCGGGATCGCGCACCACGCCCGTGGGCGTGCACAGAAGCTGGTTGCGCTCCTTGCAGGTGGTGCCCACGTAATAGGGATAGCCGCAGGAGGCCATGGACAGCTCGGGCTCCTTCTGCAGGAGCAGGACCTCGGCCTCGGGCGCCAGGCGCTTTGCCCTGGCAGCGGCCTTGGGACCGGCGGCCGAGCCGCCCACGACGACGATGCGCTTCGTTGCCATAAACACCTTCCTCTTGTTTCGCCCCTGGTTTCGACGACGCGGCCCGTGCCCGCGGCACGACGAACCGCCGGGGAGGCGCTTCCCTCCCCTGGCGGGGTCCGGCCGCGGGCAGGACTTCCAGGTCCGTATAGCAGCATTGATGCCATCCGGAAAAGGCCGGTGGACCGGGATGTTGCAAAGGCGCGACGTGCGCAGACGACGCAGAATGCGTCGTTTCGCGCCCGAGGGCGGCGCATTTTCAGCCGTTTTCCGCGCGGCAGCGACGCATTCCGCGGCGCAAAGCGCGTTTTTCGTCCGCGGATTCCCGGCAGCCTGGACGCTGCCCCGGGAAGAAGGTATGCGGGTTCTCCCGGACCCGGCCCGCGCGCGGCGCGCGGAACCACCAAAGGAGACGAGCATGGCGCACGAGGCCGACCACACGACCGACCACCAGCCGACGGGCCCTTCCCACGGCCACGGCCACGGCCATGCCCACGGGCATTCCCATGGCCACCATGACGAGCCCGACGTGCCGCCCCTCGAGGAGCTGGAGCACGTGGGCACCATGGACGATCCGGACGGCGCGGCCGAGACGACCAGCGAGTGCGGCGACGTGATCGGCGTGCAGGTGCGGCTGCGCGGAAACGTGCTGGAGACGGTCCGCGTGCAGCCCACGGGCTGCGCCTACACCATCCTCTGCGCCGAGGCCGTGGGCCGCCTCTGCCAGGGGCGGACCCTGGACGAGGTGCTCTCCGTGGAGCCCCAGGACGTGGCCCGCCTCCTGGGCAACCTGCCCGACGACCACCTGCACTGCGCCCGCCAGGCCCTCTCCGTCCTGGGCGAGGCCCTGGTCCGGGCCCTGGCCCGCCCGAGGAATCCCTAGAAAGGCGCTCTCCGCAGACGTCCTGGCAAGACGTCCTGGAAAGCCGGGAAGGGAGCGCGGCGTTCCCTGTCCGCTCCCCTGCCCTTTCCATGCCTGCCTCGCGCGTCCGTGCGAAAAAGCCCCGCACGCGGCCGGGCCTTTCGGCGCCCGCCTCCCGCCCATGCGGCCCGTTGCCTCCCGGCCCATGCGGCCCCGTCGGCCCCATGCCGCGTCGGCCCATGCCGGGGAAGACCTCGCCGGAAAAATGCGCTATGCAGGCGGCAGCGCTCTCTTTCACCGCATGACCGCACGACCGCACGACCCGGCCGCCTCGCCGAGGGAGGTTCCCATGCCCAACGATCCGCTCCCCCGCGAACAGCGCATCGCGCTGCTCGAAGACATGATCCTCATCCGCGCCTTCGAGGAGCGCGTGAGCCGCATGGCCCACGAGCAGGGCAGGCTGCCCGGCATGCAGATCACCTGCGTCGGCCAGGAGGCCGTGGCCGCGGGCGTGGTGCGGGCCCTCCTGCCCGAGGACGTCCTGGTCACCAACCACAGGAGCCACGGCCACATGCTCGCCCGCGGCGTCTCCCCGGACGCGCTCATGGCCGAGATCATGGGCAAGCGGGACGGCCTCAACCGGGGCAAGTCCGGCACCCTGCACATGGCCGACCCCGCGCACAACGTGCTCATGACCTCCACCGTGGTCGGGGCCGCCCCCCTGCTCGCCATGGGCGCGGCCTTCGCCCAGGACTATCGCGGCGGCGAGAGCGGCGGCGCGGGCGTGACCTGCGTCTTCTTCGGCGACGGCGCGGCGGCCGAGGGCAGCGTGCACGAGGCCATGAACCTGGCCGCGGTCTGGAAGCTGCCCGTGCTCTTCGTCTGCGAGTCCAACTGCTGGGCCGGGGCCCAGGCCCACAAGGAGCACTGCCCCATCGGCAGGATAGCGGACCGCGCCGCCTCCTACGGCATGCCCGGCGAGGTGGCGGACGGCAACGACGTGGAGCGCGTGCACGAGACCGCGCGCACGCTCCTCGACTACTGCCGGGCGGGACGCGGCCCCGCGCTCATGGAATGCCTCACCTACCGCATGCACGGCCACGGCGAGCAGGATCCGCAGCACTACGTGGACAAGATCGAGCTGGCCATGTGGGCCGAGCGCGACCCCATCGTCCAGTATGTCGAGGCCCTGCGCCGGGACCTGGCCGGGGAGGGGCCCGCCGGTTTCCCGGACGAGCTGCGCACCCTGCGCGCCCGCGCCGAGCAGATCGTGGACCGTGCCGTGGCCTTTGCCGACCAGAGCCCCTTCGCGCCGCCCGAGGAGGCGCTCGACCACCTTTACGCCGCGCCGCCCGCGACGCAGGAGGGCTGAGCCATGACCGGACAGAACACCGCCGCAGGCAACGCCAAGAGCACCGGGCAGGCCGTGGCCGAAGCCCTCGGCCTGGCCATGGAGATGGACGAGTCCGTCTTCCTCGCGGGCGAGGGCATCGGCACCTCCATCCACGTCAACCCGCACCTGCCCACCTTCGGGCTGCTCGAGCGCTTCGGCCCGCGCCGGGTGCGCGACACGCCCGTGAGCGAGGCCGCCATCGCCGGGCTGGCCGTGGGCGCGAGCTGCCTGGGACTTCGGCCCGTCATCGAGGTCATGTTCTTCCCCTTCGTCACCCTGGCCTCGGACATGCTCGTCAACCACGCGGCCAAGCTGCGCTACCTGAGCGGCGGCCTGTCCCACTTTCCCCTCACCGTGCGCATCAAGTCCGGCCTCTTCTCCGCGGGCTGCCAGCACTCCCACTTCCTGGAGGCCTGGCTGGCCCACGTGCCCGGGCTCAAGGTCGTCTGCCCCTCCACCCCGGCCGACGCCAAGGGGCTGCTGCTCTCCGCCATCTTCGACCCCGATCCCGTGGTCGTGGTCGAGGAGATGCCGCTGTACTGGTCCGTCTTCGGCGAGGTGCCGGGGGGCGACCACCGCGTGCCGCTCGGCCGGGCGCGCATCGCCCGCGAGGGCGGCGACGCCACCCTGGCGACCTACGGCGGCGCGGTGCACACCGCTCTTGCGGCGGCCGAGGAGCTCGCCGCCGAGGGCGTCTCGCTCGAGGTCCTCGACCTGCGCAGCCTGAACCCGCTGGACACCGCGTCCGTCTTCGCCTCGGTGCGCAAGACCGGCCGCTTCCTGGCGCTGCACGACGCGACGCGCTTTTGCGGCTACGGCGCCGAGCTCGCGGCCACGGTCGCGGAGTCCTGCTGGGACGCGCTCAAGGCGCCCCCGCGCCGCGTCGCCGCGCCCGACATCCCGGTGCCCTTCTCACAGCCCCAGGAGGCCTTCTACAGGCCCTCGGCCGCCCGGGTGGCGCAGGCCGTGCGCGAGATGATGCGGGCCTAGCGGGACCGGGAAGCCGGTCCCGGCCCCGGCCCTGGCCGCGGCAGGAATTCAGTCTCCGGCACGAAGGGGCGCACGAAGAGGCGCACACGGGACGGACAAGGGGCGCACTGGGGGCGCACTGGGGGCGCGACCGGCACGCAATCCGGGGCTGCCCGTTGCGCATCGCCCGTATTTTTGACTTTTTCGTCATAAAATGCACGAGCAGGCGGCCCGCGCAAGGGGCGCGGCGCGTCCGTTCCGGGCCGTCCTCCCCCTCCCGGGCACCCCGCCGCGCAGGCGCCGAACATTCCAGCCCTGGATATTCCGGCTCCAAAAGCCGTTCGCCTCGTCTGGCCGCACGATCGCCGCAAATCGTTCGCCCTTCCCGGGGCAAATTTCCTCCAGTCCGCTGTTCGCCACTGATCGTCCCGTTCTGAGAGGTGACGGGAGTGCGTGAATTCGTTGACAAGTTCGTGAAACCGGACTAGTCGTTCTTGCCAACGGACCAATTGTTTCGCTCAGCGGAATGGCGGGTCCGTTTTCCGACTTCACCGTATCCGTCATCTTTCAAACCGACCTGGGGAGGATTTCGTGTCCGGCAAGGACAACGCTTCCGAAACCCTGGCCAAAGGGCTGCGCGTGCTCGACCTCTTCGGCAACGAGGAGGGGGGCTTCACGCTCGGTCAGATCGCCTCGCAGGTCGGCATCAACAAGACTTCCGTCTACCGCTACGTGAACACCCTGTGCGAGATGGGCTTCCTGCGCCAGGACGAGCGCACCAGGCTCTACCGCACGGGCGCGCGCATGCTGGCCCTGGCCCACGCCATGCTCGAGAGAAGCGAGCTGGTGAAGCAGGTGCGCCCCCTGGTGGACGAGGTGCGCCGGACCTACGACCTGCACGTGGACGTGGGCATCCTGGCGGGCGGCACGATCCACCTCGTCTACCGCCGCGAATCGCGCGACACCCGCGCCTTCCGCAGCTTCATCTCCACCTCGGAGCTGCACTACCTGGCCACGGGCAAGGCCGCCCTGGCCTTCATGGAGCCCGACGAGCGCGAGGCCTGCCTGCAGAACCTCACGCTCACGGCCAAGACCGACAAGACCATCACCGACAAGACCGCCCTGCTCGCGGACCTCGAGAAGGCGCGGGAGAAGGGCTACGCCCTGAACAACGAGGAGTTCGTGCCCGGCCTCATCGCCATCGCCGCGCCGCTCTTCAGCCTGCGCACGGGCAAGGTCGTGGGCGGCGTCAGCTTCGACGCCACCACGGACCGCTTCTCCATGAAGGAGTTCGAGATCCAGTACGGCGGCTACATCGTGGAGCTGGCCAAGAAGATCGCCGCGGTGGCCTCCCTGTGAGCGCCGCGCGCGGGACCGTCGCGACGACGGCCCGGACCATGGCTACGACCGGAGGCCTGGCCCCCGCGTCCCGCTTCCCCGCGGCGCGGAGCCCGGAGCGTCCGGTGGCATACAACACTCTTCCGGACGGACCGGGCGTGATGGACACGTCCGGCAGGCGGCCGGGGACAACGCGCTTTGAGGAGGTCTCTTCATGAAACGGATCATCGCTCTGTGCGCCGCCATGCTGTTCGCCCTCGCGGGCACGGCCATGGGCGCCGACAACACCTTCCGGCTGGGCGTCTACCTGCCCCTCACCGGCCAGAACGCCTTCGGCGGACAGCTCGAGCTCGAGGGCGTGCAGCTGGCCAACCAGAAGGCCCCCACGATCCTCGGCAAGAAGGTCGAGCTCTTCGTGGTGGACAACAAGTCCGACAAGGTCGAGGCCGCCAACGCCGTGACCCGCCTCGTGGACAAGGAGAAGGTCCGCGCCATCATCGGCACCTACGGCTCCTCCCTGGCCATGGCCGGCGGCGAAGTGGCCGAGAGGGCGGGCATCCCCCAGGTGGGCACCTCCTGCACCAACCCGCTGGTGACCCAGGGCAAGAAGTTCATCTTCCGCGTGTGCTTCATCGACCCCTACCAGGGCGCCGGCGCCGCCACCTACGCCTACAAGAACCTGGGCCTGCGCAAGGCCGCCCTGCTCGTGGACGTCGCCAGCGACTACTCCGTGGGCCTGGCCAGCTTCTTCAAGAAGTCCTTCGTCAAGCTCGGCGGCGAGGTCGTCTCCACCCTGAACTACCAGTCCGGCGACCAGGACTTCACCGCGCAGCTGACCGACATCATCAGCAAGAAGCCCGACGTCCTCTTCATCCCCTCCTACTTCGCCGAGGGCGCCATCATCATGAAGCAGGCGCGTGAGCTCGGCGCCACCTTCCAGATCATGGGCGGCGACGCCATGGACAACCCGGAGATCACCGCCATCGGCGGCAAGGCCGTGGAAGGCTTCGTGCACACCACCTTCCCCTACGACCCGTCCATGAAGAACATGAGCCCCATGGCCCAGCAGTTCACCGCCGAGTGGAAGAAGGCGTATCCCAAGCAGGACCCGAACGTGAACTCCGCGCTCGGCTACGACGCCTACATGCTGATCCTCGACGCCGTGAAGCGCGCCGGTTCCGACGATCCCGCGGCCATCACCAAGGCCCTGGCCGCGACCAAGAACTTCCCCGGCGTCACCGGCAACACGACCATCAACGGGACCCACGACGCCGAGAAGCCCGTGGGCATCGTGATGATCAAGAACGGCAAGAAGACCTACATCGACAGCATCACGCCCGAGCTGTAGGAGTTCCCGCCCTCCGCGCCCGGCCCGGCCGGACGCGGCGGACAACGGGGGGAGGCCGCGCGGCCTCCCCCTTCTCGGGCGGCTCACACGGACCGTCGGCAGGACTGCAGAAGGAATCTTCCCATGACCCTGGCAATGTTCATCCAGCATCTCCTGAACAGCATCACGCTGGGCAGCCTCTACGCGCTGATCGCCATCGGCTACACGATGGTCTACGGCATTCTCCGGCTCATCAACTTCGCGCACAGCGAAATCTTCATGCTCGGCGCATATTTCGTCTTCTGGGGCGTGACGCTCTTCCACGTCCCCTGGCCGCTGGCGGTGGTCCTCTCCATCGTCGTCGTGGCCTTCCTCGGCGTGCTCGTGGACCGCGTGGCCTACCGGCCCCTGCGCGACGCCCCGCGCATCTCGGCCCTCATCAGCGCCATCGGCGTCTCCTTCTTCCTGCAGAACACGGCCATCGTCTTCTTCCAGGCCATTCCGCGCGCGGTCTACACCCCGGAGTGGCTGGCCACGCCCATCGTGGTCAAGGGCGTGCACGTCCTGCCGCTCACCCTCTTCGTGCCGGTGATGGCCCTGCTGCTCATGCTCGGCCTCATGTACATCGTCTACCGCACCAAGGCGGGACTCGGCATGCGGGCCATCAGCAAGGACATCGAGACGAGCTACCTCATGGGCGTGCCGGTGAACAGGATCATCGCCCTGACCTTCGGCATCGGCTCCGCCCTGGCCGCGGCCAGCGGCATCATGTGGGCGCTGCGCTATCCGCAGCTGCAGCCGATCATGGGCACCATCCCGGGCTTCAAGGCCTTCATCGCGGCGGTCTTCGGCGGCATCGGCTCCATCCAGGGCGCGGTCATCGGCGGCATGGTCCTCGGCTTCATCGAGATCATGATCGTGGCCTTCTTCCCCTCCCTGGCAGGCTACCGCGACGCCTTCGCCTTCATCCTGCTCATCGCCGTCCTGCTCTACAGGCCCACGGGCCTGCTCGGAGCGCGGCAGGAGGACAAGGTCTAATGAACCGCACCACCTCGACACTCCTGAACGTCCTGGCCGTGGCCGCGCTCGGCCTCTTCCTGTGGTGGGCCCAGGACTCGCTGGACGGCTACAAGATCCAGATCCTGAACCTCATCGCCGTGAACATCATCCTGGCGCTGTCGCTGAACCTGATCTACGGCTTCACCGGCATGTTCAGCCTCGGCCACGCCGGGTTCATGGCCATCGGCGCGTACGTCTGCTCCATCCTCATCCTCTCGCCCGGGCAGAAGGAGATGCTCTTCATCCTGGGCGAGGCGCTCCCCTGGGTGCAGAACGCCCACGCGCCCTTCTTCGTGGCCATCGTCGCGGGCGGCCTCGCGGCGGCGCTGGCCGGCTTCATCGTGGGCCTGCCGCTCTTAAAGCTCGGCGACGACTACCTGGGCATCGCCACGCTCGGCTTCGCGGAGATCGTGCGCGTCATCGCCAACAACATCCCGCGCGTGACCAACGGCGCGCTCGGCTTCAAGGGCATCCCGGGCTACGCCAACCTGTGGTGGAACTTCGGCTGGTGCCTGATCACGCTCTTCGTCATCGTGCGCATCCTGGCCAGCAACACGGGCAACGTCTTCAAGGCCATCCGCGACGACGAGATCGCGGCCAAGGCCATGGGCGTGAACGTCTTCCGCTACAAGCTGCTCTCCTTCTCCATCGGCTCGTTCTTCGCGGGCGTGGGCGGGGCGCTGCTGGCGAGCCTGCTGACCACCATCGACCCCAAGATGTTCCTCTTCACCCTGACCTTCAACGTGCTCATGATCGTGGTCACCGGCGGGCTCGGTTCCCTCACCGGCTCGGTGCTCGCGGGCATCGGCATCACCGTGCTGCTCGAGTGGCTGCGCTTCGTGGAGAACCCGATCTTCTTCGGCGACTTCGAGATGCCGGGCATCCCGGGCATGCGCATGGTCATCTTCTCCCTGGCGCTCATCCTCATCATCCTCTTCCGCCGCGAGGGACTCATGGGCATGCGCGAGATCACCTGGAGAAACATCGCCGGGCTCTTCGGACGCAAGGGCGCGAACCAGGCTGCTGCCGGGGAGGGCAAGTAGATGAGCGACATCATCCTCGAGGCCAGGGCCCTGACCATGCGCTTCGGCGGCCTGACCGCGGTCAAGGAGTTCACCGCCGCCATTACGCGCGGCAGCATCTCCGGCCTCATCGGCCCCAACGGCGCGGGCAAGACCACCTGCTTCAACATGATCACCGGCTTCTACAAGCCCACCGAGGGCAGCGTGCTCCTGAACGGCGAGGACCTGACCGGCAAGCCGCCCTACGCGGCCTGCAAGGCGGGCATCGCGCGCACCTTCCAGAACATCCGCCTCTTCGGCAACGAGAGCGTGCTCGAGAACGTGCTCATCGGCGGCCACCTGCGCCAGAAGACCGGCTGGTTTTCGGCCGTGCTCTGCCTGCCCTCCCACTTCCGCGAGGACAGGGAGATGCGCGAGCGCGCCCTGGGGCTGCTGGACACCGTGGGCCTCGCCCATCTCGCGAACGAGAAGGCCAGCAGCCTGCCCTACGGCGCGCAGCGCAGGCTCGAGATCGCCCGCGCCCTGGCCACCGAGCCCTCCTTCCTGCTCCTGGACGAGCCCGCCGCGGGCATGAACCCCCAGGAGACCCAGGAACTCATGCAGTTCATCCGCAACATCCGGGAACGGTTCGGCCTGACCATCCTGCTCATCGAGCACGACATGAAGCTGGTCATGAACATCTGCGAACAGATCTGGGTCCTGGACTACGGCGTGACCATCGCCGAGGGCGCGCCCGAGGCGATCCAGTCGAACCCCAGGGTCATCGAGGCCTATCTCGGAGAGGAGTGCGCGACAGATGCTTAAGGTTTCGGACCTCCACGTCTACTACGGCGGCATCCACGCCCTGAAGGGCGTCAACCTGACCGTGCCGCGCGGCAAGATCGTGACCCTCATCGGGGCCAACGGCGCGGGCAAGAGCAGCACGCTGCGCGCCATCGCCGGGCTCATCAAGAACAAGAAGGGCGCCATCACCTACAACGACCGCGACCTGAGCCACCTCGACCCGGTGGGCATCGTCAAGTCCGGCATCGTCATGTCGCCCGAGGGCCGCCGCATCTTCCCGCACCTGAGCGTGCTCGAGAACCTGCACCTGGGCGCCTACAGCCGCTCGGACAAGGCGGGCATCGCCCGCGACCTGGAGTGGGTCTTCGAGCTCTTCCCGCGCATGCGCGAGCGCCGCGAGCAGAAGGGCGGCACGCTGTCCGGCGGCGAGCAGCAGATGCTGGCCGTGGGCCGGGCGCTCATGAGCGCGCCGGAGATGGTCATGCTCGACGAGCCCTCCCTGGGCCTCGCCCCCCTGCTCGTGCGCGACGTCTTCGAGATCATCAAGGTCATCAACGAGAAAGGCATGACCGTGCTCCTCGTGGAGCAGAACGCCTTCGCCGCCCTCAAGGTCGCGCACCACGCCTACGTGCTGGAGACGGGCAGCGTGGTGCTCGAGGGCCCGGGCGAGGAACTGCTCCGGGACGAGCGGGTCTGCAAGGCATACCTCGGAGGATAGCCCATGTCGCCGTACCGCGGCGGGCCCAGGCCCGCAGGCGAATGCCGCATCGAGTCCGACTGCCTGGGCGAACTGCCGGTTCCGGCGCGCGCCCTCTACGGCATCCAGACCGAGCGGGCCATCCGCAACTTCCCCATCACCGGGGTGCGCATCTCGCACTATCCGGAGTTCGTGAAGTCGCTGGCCTTCATCAAGAAGGCCGCGGCCCTGGCCAACCGCCGCATGGAGCTCCTGGACGAGGCGCGCGCCGAGGCCATCTGCGCGGCCTGCGACCAGATCATCGAGGGCAGGCACCGCGGGCACTTCCGCGTGGACGTGATCCAGGGCGGGGCGGGCACCTCGAGCAACATGAACGCCAACGAGGTCATCGCCAACCTGGCGCTGGAGATCATGGGGCGCAAGCGCGGCGACTACGCGCACCTGCACCCCAACAACCACGTCAACCTCTCCCAGTCCACCAACGACGTCTATCCCTCGGCCATCCGCCTGACGCTCCTCTCCATGGGGCTGGCCCTGCACGAGGCCATGGGCGTGCTGGCCGAGTCGCTGGCGAAGAAGAGCCGCGAGTTCGCGGACGTGATCAAGATCGGCCGCACCCAGCTGCAGGACGCCGTGCCCATGACCCTCGGCCAGGAGTTCGGCGCCTGGGCCATCATGGTCGGCGAGGACAGGCAGCGCCTGCTCGAGGCCCTGGACCTCGTGCGCGAGATAAACCTGGGCGGCACGGCCATCGGCACGGGCATCAACGCGCCGAAGGGCTACGCCGAGGCCGTGGTGGGCATCCTGGCGGAGATAAGCGGGCGGCGCGTGGTGCTGGCCGAGAATCTCGTCGAGGCCACGCAGGACGCCGGAGCCTACGTGCAGTTCTCCGGCGTGCTCAAGCGCACGGCCGTGAAGCTCTCCAAGATCTGCAACGACCTGCGCCTGCTCTCCTCCGGCCCGCGCTGCGGCCTGGGCGAGATCCACCTGCCGGAGATGGCGCCCGGCTCGTCCATCATGCCGGGCAAGGTCAACCCCATCATCCCCGAGGTGGTCAACCAGATCGCCTTCCAGGTCATCGGCAGCGACCTCACCGTGACCATGGCCGCCGAGGCCGGGCAGCTGGAGCTGAACGCCATGGAGCCGGTGCTGGCGCACAACCTCTTCGGCTCGCTCCTGCTCCTGCGCCGCGGCTGCAAGGTTCTGGCCGCCAAGTGCATCGACGGCATCACGGCCGACGAGAAGCGCTGCCGCGACTTCGTGGCCCAGAGCATGGGGCTGGCCACGGCGCTCTCGCCCTACGTGGGCTACGAGACCGCGGCCAGGGTGGCGCTTGACGCCATCAGGAACGGCAGGACCGTGCACGAATCCGCGCGCGAGCTGCTGGACTGGGACGAGGAGAAGCTCTCCGAGGTCCTGGCCCCGGAGCACATGCTCGCGCCCACGCAGCCCAAGCGCGAATACTTCGGCTTCCCCCTGGTCCAGGCCGCGCCCACGGCCGCCGCGGCGATCATCGAGCCGACCGCCGAGCCCGCGGCCGAGCCGTTCGGGCCCGAGCCGATGGGGAACGACGCGGCCGGGGACGCCTGCGAGACCGGCGCGCAGCCCGCGCGCAACGAAAAGGAGCCCTCATGAGACTCAAGATATTCAGCATGGGCGGGACCATCGACAAGATCTACTTCGACGACCTCTCGACCTACGAGGTGGGCGAGCCCCAGGCGGGCGAGATCCTGCGCGAGGCGGGCGTGACCTTCGAGTTCAGCGTGGAGGAGGTCATGCGCAAGGACAGCCTGCACCTCACGGCCGAGGACCGGGCCGTCCTGCGCTCCCGCATCGAGGCTTCCGAGGAGCGCCACATCCTGATCACCCACGGCACGGACACCATGGTCGAGACCGCCGCGGCACTCAAAGGCCTCGCCAAGGTCATCGTCTTCACCGGCGCCATCACCCCGGCCCGCTTCAAGGGCTCGGACGCGCCCTTCAACCTCGGCTGCGCCGTGGGCGCGGTCCAGTCCCTGCCGGACGGCGTCTACATCGCCATGAGCGGCCGCATCTTCGAGGCCGACAAGGTCCGCAAGAACCGCGCCGCCGGGCGCTTCGAGGACGCGTAGGGCGCCGTCCTCCGTCTCGATTCCGCATGCCATGAACGGCCGGGAAGACGCCTCTTCCCGGCCGTTTCTTTTCTGAACGCGAAAGTCCGCCGCGCGTCCCGGGCAGAGCCCCGGCCGGTTCCGGCCTGCCGCCCCCTCCCCTTCCCGTCTTTCCGCCATCTTCCCTCTGTCTCGTCACCCGTCTTGCCGTCCGTTTTGCCGCAGCATCGTCCAGATCCCGCGCCCTGTTTGCAAAGACTCCGAAATAGCTGTATGTTTACATAACAAAGACTCCTTCGACATCATGACAGAAGACACATCCCCCCTCTCTCCCCCCTGCGCCCCCGGCGACGTGGTCGAGCAGTGGCAGGACCTGGTCCTGCACTGCGACGCGGCCGGGACGGTCGCGGAATCGGCCGGGGACGCGCTGGACCACCTGCCGGACTCGGCCCGGGCGGGGCAGCCGTTCTGGGAAGCGCTGCGGCTCGGCACCGGCTCGCTCGCGGCCACGCTGCGGCGCTTTGCCCCGCTGCGCGTGCACGAGGTCCTCTGCCGGGGCGGCCGGAGCTTCCTGCTGCGCGTGATCCCCCTGCCCGAAAAGAGCGGCTTCGTCGTCGTGGCCACGGACAACCGCCCCCTGACCGCGCTGCACGAGACCTGGGAGGAGCGGCTGGGCCAGGGAATCACGGCCCTGTCCGACTCCATCACCCTCTTCAACTCCTTCTTCGACACGGCCAGGGACGCCGTCCTGCTCGTGGACGAGGAGGGCGTGGTGCTGGCGGGCAACGCGGCCGCGGTCGGGCGGTTCGCGGCCCCGGGCAGGCGCATGGTGGGGCGCAGCCACGCCCGGCTGCTGGCCCCGCGCTCCCGCGTCCCCGTGCGCCGGGCCATGCACGGGCTCGGGCCGGACGGGCTGTGGAGCGGCGCGGTGGAGGCCCTGGACTGCCGGGGAGAGGCCTTCCCGGCCGAGGCCGCGCTGCGCAAGGTGGCCTTCTCGGACTCGAGCCTCTTCCTGCTCATCCTGCACGACCAGAGCCTCACGCGGGAGCTGGAGGAAGGGCTGCGCGACCGCGAGGCCGAGGTGGAGGAGATGGGCATCGCCCTGCGCCAGGTCATGCGCGCCGTGGAGACCGAGGGCCAGGAGCTGCGCAACAGGCTCGGCAGCCAGGTGCGCAAGCGGATGCTGCCCGCGCTCGAGCGCATCGCCAGGACCGACGAGCCCGAGGTGCGCGAGGGATACCGCAGCGTGATCGAGGAGCAGCTCGCCGGACTGATCGAGGGCGGCCCGCAGACCCTGGACGCGGACCTCCTGCGCCTCTCCCCGCGCGAGATGGAGGTCTGCCGCCTCGTCCAGCTCGGCCGCAGCGGCAAGGAGATCGCCGAGCTCCTGCAGGTCTCCTTCGAGACCGTGCAGACGCACCGCAAGAACATCCGCAAGAAGCTCGGCCTGCGCGGCAGGGAGAGCTCGCTCTTCGCCTACCTGCGGACCAAGGCCTCCCTGTCCTGAGTATCGGGTATGCCCCCATACCCGAGACATCCCCGATAGCCCCCCTTGTCTCCGGCCCCCCGGCCGCGCATACTGCAACGACACAGCAAGGCCGTCTCGAAGCTTCGCAACGTCGCCGCATGCCGACTCATGAAATCCAGTCCAGGCATGCCGCGCAGGCGCTGCGCAGGCACGCGGCCTGCCGAAGAAGAGCCGAAATCCCGAAACATCGTGCAGAAACGCTGCCCTGTCGCCCTGCGATGCTACGGCACCAGCGACAGGCACGATGCGCGCGAAACGAATTGCACACATTCAAGACACGGGAGCACCATGAACGTCCTCACCCGCGTCGCGGCCTGTGCGGCCGCCCTGTCCGTCGTCACCCACGAGATGGGCCTCGCCCGCGAGGCGGCGGACAGCGTGGCCTTCATGGACCAGGGCGAGATACTGGAGCAGGACCGGCCGGACAGGCTGTTCGCTGCGCCGAGGCAGGCGCGCACGCGCCGGTTCCTCGGCCGGATACTCTGACATCAACCAAGGAGTTGCCTTTGACTCTTTTCGACGACCGCAGCAAGGAAGTGGCCAGGCTCATCCGCACGAAGACGGGGACCGCCGACTGGACCGACTGGCGATGGCACATCCGCCATTGCGTGAAGACCGTGGAGGGCTTCGAGCGCGCCCTGGGCGTCAGGTTCGAGGCCGGGGACAGGGCGGCCTTCGAGGAGACCCTGGCCCGCTTTCCCATGTCCGTGACCCCGTACTACCTCTCGCTCATCGACCCGGGCGACTACGCCAACGATCCCGTGTTCCTGCAGTCCTTCCCCTCGCGCGAGGAGCTTCGCATCGACCGCTGCGACATGGCCGACCCGCTGCACGAGGACGAGGACAGCCCGGCCCCGGGCATCACCCACCGCTACCCGGACCGCGTGCTCTTCCACGTCAGCAACACCTGCTCCATGTACTGCCGCCACTGCACACGCAAGCGCAAGGTGGGCGACGCGGACTCCACGCCCACGCGCGCCGACCTCGAGGCCGGGCTCGACTACATCCGGCAGACGCCGCAGATCCGCGACGTGCTGCTCTCCGGCGGCGATCCCCTGATGCTCTCCGACGAGATGCTCGACTGGCTGCTCTCGCGGGTGCGGGAGATCGAGCACGTGGAGGTGGTGCGCATAGGCACGCGCATGCCCGTGGTCCTGCCCTACCGCATCACGGACGAGCTTGTGGCCGTGCTGAGGAAGCACCACCCCCTGTGGCTGAACACCCACTTCAACCACCCCCGCGAGCTGACCCCCACCTCGCGCGCGGCCCTGGCGCGCCTGGCCGACGCGGGCATCCCCCTGGGCAACCAGAGCGTGCTCCTGGCCGGGGTCAACGACTGCCCGCGGCTCATCAAGACCCTGAACCACAAGCTGGTCAAGAACCGCGTGCGCCCCTACTACCTCTACCAGTGCGACCTCTCCGAGGGACTGACCCATTTCCGCACGCCCGTCTCCAAGGGCATCGAGATCATGGAGAGCCTGCGCGGGCACACCAGCGGCTTCGCCGTGCCCACCTACGTCGTGGACGCGCCCGGCGGGGGCGGCAAGATCCCGGTCATGCCCAACTACGTGGTCTCCTGGGGGGCCGGAAAGGCCGTGCTGCGCAACTACGAGGGCGTCATCACCACCTACCGCGAGCCCGACGCCTACGAGCCCACCTTCTGCGACCGCGACTGCGCCCGCTGCAACCTGCAGCTCAAGGAGCAGGACGGCGAGGAGAAGGCCATCGGCATCCAGAAGCTGCTCTCGGACTGGGACGAGACCACGAGCCTGACCCCGAGCGGCAACGCACGCATGGAGCGGCGCAATGACCTGTCCTGAGGCGGCGCCCACCGCCAGGGAGCCCAAGGCCCAGGCGCGGCCCGACAGCGTGGTGCGCCTGGGCGGCTCCCTCCTGCAGCACGGCCCGGCCAACAGCCGCGTCTACCTCATGAAGCTCGACGAGGCCGACCTGCCGGAGATCATCGAGCGCATGGACGGACTTGCGCGCGAACACGGCTACACCAAGCTCTTCGCCCGCGTCCCGGGCCGCGCCGAGCCCCTCTTCGCCTCGCGCGGCTTCGACTGCGAGGCCCGCGTGCCCGGCCTGTTCCGGGGACGCGACGCGGGCTGCTTCATGAGCCGCTACCTCTCGCGCGAGCGGGCCGTGCCCCGCGACCCGGACCTGCTCGAGGACGTGCGCCGCATCGCGCGTGAAAAGGCCCGGGCAGCGGCCGCGGCGCCGGACGCGCCGGACGCGGGCCGGGCCCCGGGCGCGGCGGATGTGGTGCGCCTGGGACCGGACCACGCCCCGGACATGGCCCGGCTCTACGGCGAGGTCTTCGCCTCCTATCCCTTTCCCATCAACGACCCGGCCTACCTGCGCCGGGCCATGGACGCGGACGTGGCCTTCTACGGCATAGAGCGCCGGGGCCGCCTGGCCTCGGCCGCGTCCGCGGAGATCGACCGCGCCTGGGCCTGCGCCGAGATGACCGACTTCGCCACCCGGCCCGGCTGCCGGGGCAAGGGCGCGGCGGGCCGCCTGCTCGCGCGCATGGAGGCGGCCATGCGCCGCCGGGGCATCCGCACGGCCTACACCATCGCCCGCGCCGAGCACCCCGGCATCAACGCCGTGTTCGCCCGCGCAGGCTACCGCCACGCCGGGACCCTGCCCAACAACACCCAGATCGGCGGCAGGCTCGAGAGCATGAACGTCTGGTACAAGCCCATTTCAGGATAGCAGGCAAGGGGAAGGGAAAACGCCCGCGAGGGGCGGGGAGGGAAAGCCCTCCCCGCCCCTCGTCGCGTGCGGCGTCCCCGCGGCGCGCCGCCTGCTCTCGCCGCGCACCACGGCGAGGCCCTTCGGGGACGCGGGGCTAGCGCAGCTCCAGCTCCACATGGCCTCCGCCCCGCTCCCCGGCAGTCTCGGCCCCGCTCGGGGCGGACACCACCCTGGCCCCGGACAGGAGCACCCGCGAGGCCAGGCCCGGGTCCAGCTGCAGCAGCCGCTCGCGCACGGCCTTGGCGCGCGCCTCGGCCAGCCGCTTGAACTCCTCGGGCGTCACCTCGTGGTGCTCCTTCAAGGCCGACTCCATCACGTCGTCGGGCTGCGACTTGGTCATGCCCAGCAGGTTCTCCGGCTTGTCGAAGGGCGCGTCGTCGTAGACCTCTTCCAGCAGGTCGTCGTACTCGTCCGGCTCGATGGTCACGTGGTCCGCGTCCGTGCGGGCGCGCTCGCGGCGCGAGAGCGAGGCGTACTTGGCCTCGCGCAGGCTCTGCAGCAGCGCCTGCTCCTTGAGCCCCTCGGTGTCCACGGCCGTGTCCGCCACCCCCCGCACCTCGATGCTCAGGCGCGGGCGCTTGCGCAGCACCTCGGCCACGGCGCTCAGGTCCTTTTGCGCCGCGTCGTTCAGCGCTGCCGAGCCGGGCGAGAAGTCCACGCGCCGCATGTCCACGCCGCTCATCCCGAGGCTCAGCAGGTTGCCCACCAGGGCGAAGGGCGAGGTCACGACGCGCAGCATCAGGTTCTGCAGGGCCTGCCCCACCAGTCCGCCGAAACGGAAGTCGGGGTCGTCCATCCTGCCCTGCACCGGCAGGTCCAGGTCCACGTCGCCGCTCAAATCCTCCATCAGGGCCAGGGCGAGCTTCACCGGATAGTCCGGCGCGCCGGGCCGGTCGTCCTTCGAGCCGAGCTCGAGCCCGCTCAGGGTGATGCGGTTGTCCGAGCGCAGCACCCATTTTCTGGCCCGCATGGCCACGTCGTAGGAAAGCCGCCCGTGCTCCACGGGATAGGCGACGTATTCGACCGCGTAGGGCGAGAACGGCACGAGGTCGAGCCCGGAGAGAGCGGCGTGCAGGTCGGCGGACGGAGGGCTCGCCAGGGCGTTCGCCTTGCCCGCCACCTTCAGGGGCGCGCCCTCGATGGAGGCGCTCAGCTTGACGTCGGCGCTCGTGGACGGGTCCTGCGAGATGCCCGTGATCTTCCCCGTGATGTCGGTCGCCTCGGTGGTGAAGACGGGCGAGAACCGTTCGTCGTGAAAGCGCACCTCGCCGCCGTCGATGGACAGGCTGCCCACGTCCAGCGCGGCGAGCGGCCCGGTGCCCGATTCGTTGCCCGGTTCCTTGCCCGATCCCTTGGCCGGTTCCTTGCCCGATCCCTTGGCCGTCTTGGACGGCTTGGTCCGGGCGCCGGAGGCTTCGGGCTCGGCGTTCCCGTTTTCCGGGCCCCCGGTCTCCAAGGCGCGGCCGAAGCTGGTGGAGCCGTCCTTGAACAGCGCCACGAAGAGCCGGGGCTTCTCCAGCTCCACCTCCTTGGCGTGCAGGGAGGCGGCGCCGGACGCGGGCTGTTCGAAGCGCAGCCCGCGCACCGAGAGGCGGCGCAGCGAGGCGAACTCGTCCCCGCCGTCGGCCAGCTTCAGGGAGAGGTTCTCCAGCCGCGTGGCCCCTTCCACGCTCACGTCCAGCCCGCCGTGCGGACCGCCTGCCCGGTCTCCCCCGTCCGTCCCCTCGCGCTCGCGCAGCGCCACCGTGAGCCGCGAGGAGAGCTCGCAGCTGCCGAGGACGAGACCGGTGGCATTGTCCAGGTAGGGGGTCAGCGGCTTCAGGTCCATCCCGCGCAGCCGCGTGTCCAGGGTCACGTCGAGCGGCTCCACCGTGCCCTTGGCCTTCACGGAGATCGCGCCCTGCTTCTGCCAGCGCGCGCCGAGCTCCGCCTCGAGCGGCGCGTCCTTCTGCAGCGAGAGGGGCCCGGTGGTCAGGCGCACGCCGTCCAGGTCGAGCTCGGCGGGGTCCTCCAGATGCCGGTCGTCGAAGGAGACGTGCCCCTCGTCCACGCGCAGCGAGGCCACGTTCACCTTCCATTCGGGAGACTCCCCGTCTGCCCGGGGCTGGGCCGGGGACGCGGCCGGGGGTGCGGCGGGAGGCGCGGCGTGCCCGGACGCGGTTTTGCCGGACGGCGGGGCCTTGCCGGACGGCGCGGCCTTGCCGGACGCTGTCGTGTCGGCCGAGGTCTTGCCGGGGGCGGCCTTGCCGGGCTCGGCCGCCTTTTCGGCCGAAGCGGCGCCGGACGCGCCCCCGGGAGCTGACTCGGGAGCGGGGGCAGGCTTCTCACCCGGCACGAAGAGCCCCACGGAGCCGTCCTCGTCGCGCGCCAGGCGCACCTCGGGCTTGGTCAGGACCACCGGCCCGGTGGACACCGTGCGCGCGGCGAGGTCGAGGGAGACGTCGGGCACGTCCAGTGTGCCCAGGGTGAGCGCGGGCGTCTGCCCGTCGCGCGAGAGCGAGAGGTTTGCGAGCTGCACCGCGCCCTTGCGCACGGTGAGGCCGGGCCCCGGCTCGCCCGATGCATCGGATGCCGGGGATTTCGGGGATTTGGGGGATTTCGCGCCTTTGTCGGCCTTGGCGGATTGGGCGGACGCAGCCTCGGTGAAGCCGATCTCGCCCCGGACGTCCGCTGTCCCGGCGTCGAGCGAGAGCGGCAGCGCCTGCGCCAGGTAGCCGCGCGCGAGCGGCAGCGGCAGGGCGCTCGCGTCCAGGTGCAGCGAGAGGCCGAAAGGCGCGAGCGCAAGATCGCCCTCGGCCGTGAGCGAGCCCGCCTTGCCCGCCCCCTTGCCGGAATCGCCCCCGTCGACGCGCAGCGAAAGCGTGAACGCGCCGCCGCCCTTGGCCGCGGGACCGGAGGCGCCGGGGCCGCCGGGCGTGGAGAAGTCCTTGAGGGTCGCCGCCAGGGAGCCGAGCCGCACCTGCGCGCCGCCGGGCACGGTCTCGTCCTTCCAGACGAGCGTTCCGTCGCGCACCTCGGCCTCGCGCACTGCCGTGACGAAGGGACGCTCGGGCGCGGCCTTGGCCCCGGGGCCGGGCTCTGGGGCCGCGGCCGCCGAGCCACCTGCCGATTCCGGCGGGGTGGTGAAATAGGTCTCCCAGTCCACCTGGCCGTCGGCCATGCGCACCGCGCGCGCGGACAGTCCGTTCAGCTCCGCGAGGCTCACGTCGAGCCGCCGGTCGGACAGCGAGAAACGCTCCACCTCCACGCGGCCGGACGTGAGCCCGAACACCGTGCCCTTCCCGCTCGGCGCGTCCACGCGCAGGTTGCGCAGGTTCAGCGTGCCGGAGAGGCTGAAATCCACGCCGCGCTCGGCGGACTGCTCGGCCACCAGCTTCAGGTCCGCCCCGACCATGCCCGATTCGAGGCGCAGGGGCGTGACGTCGGCGAGATAGCCGCTGTACCGCGTGAGGTCCACCTCGCCCGCGGCCACGTCGAACTCCGTGCGCGGGTGGTCGGCGAAGGGCAGGAGCCGCCCCGTGACGTCCAGCGGCCTGCCGTCCACCACGGCGGTCAGGCGCGGGACGATGGCGCGGTCCCGGTCGCTCTCCAGGGTGGAGGTGAAGGGCACCACGAGGTGCAGATCCTTGATCGTGTGCACGGTCTTTAACGGTGCGTCGTTGAAGATCACGGTGCCGTTTCGGATCTCGAAATCGCTGACCGCGAAGGGGAACAGGGGCGCCGTCTTCTGCGCTTCCTTCTGCCCCTCCTCCGCCGTATGCGCATCCCCGGCCTGCGCATCTCCGGTCTGCGCATCTCCGGTTCGGGCCTCGGGCCCTGCCTTCTCCGCCTCGCCCTCTCCGTCCGCGAGGAACGGCGAGAAGGAGAAGCGCCCGCCCGCGAAGCGGGTCACGTGCAGCACGGGATCGACGAGGCGCACGTGGGCCAGCATCGGCGCGAAGTGCAGCACGGAGGAGAGGCTCGGGGCGACCTCGAGCGCGCCGAGGGTGAGCGCCTCCCCCTCGCCCGAGGGCTGGGGCACGCGCACGTTCTCGACCGAGAGGCGCAGGGTGTAGGGGTTGAAATGCACGCTCTCGACCGTGCAATGCACCCCCAGGACGTCGGACAGCCTGGCTTCCATCTGGGAGCGCAGCACGGGCGGCAGCGCGAGCCCGGCCAGCAGGCCCCAGGCGGCCACGGCTCCCGCCGCCCAAAGGACCCAGCGGCGCACGCGCCGCGACGACCACAGCCTGCGGACCCGGGCCCACGCGGCCGCAAGGGACGTTCCGATCTCCCGTCGCATATTCTCACTCCAGCATCGTTTTCGGCGTCTCGCGACCACCCTAGCGCATTCCGGCGCCCGGAGGGAAGGAAGTCTGACGGATGCCATGACGGACGCAATGGCGGACGCCATGACGGGCGCAATGACGGGCGCTATGGCGGACGGCTCGGCCCCGCCGCGGCAGCCCCGGCGGGCCGCATGCCCCGCGGCCCTGCCCATCGGCTCCCCTCTACAAGCCCAGCCTACGCGAGTTCGGCCGATTTTGCGAGCCGCTTGCGCCGGGCAGGGCCTGGATGATGCCCCCCGCGCCCGGAGCGGGAACTGGTTGACGCCGGACGTTGCTTGCAACTACTGGGGAACGGTAAAGCGAGAATCTGTTTGCCGGAGCGGCCGTTCAGGCCCGAGAAAAACCAGCAGCCCGGAAAAGGAGCGTCGCGACCATGAAAGCACTTGTGGTGAAGGTTCACATGAAAGCCGAGTTTCGCGAACAGTTCATCGCGGAGATGCGCGCCGACGCGATCGGCTCGGAGAAGCTCGAGCCGGGCTGCCTGATGTTCAACATCGTCAACGACGCCTCCGACCCCGACGTCCTCTATCTCTTCGAGGTCTACAAGGACGACGCGGCCGTGCAGGCGCACGGGAAGATGCCGCACTTCGTGCAGTGGCTGGAGAAGACGAAGGACTGGCTCGCGGCTCCCCTCCGGATCATGCCCTGCAATACGCTCTACCCGCCCGAAAACGCCTGGAAGAAGCGTCCCGCGCCCGAGGATTGAGCGGGAAGGAGCCCAGGCCTGCCTGCCGCCGGGGGCGATGCCCCCGGCCGGGCTGCCTGCAATGACAGCGTCTTGCGCGGGGCCTCGGGGGCGGTGATCCGGCCGAGGCCCCGCACGTCCGCCGTCCGCACGTCCACCGCCCGGACGACCGCGGGCCTGCGGCCCTTCTGCGTATGGACGACATGGCGGTCGCAGGCCGCCGCCGGGAGCCCTTCATCCTCCGTGGCACGGCCCGTGCGATCCGCACGGACGTGAGCCGTGCGGCCACGGCCCTCCGCGCCGGGCCGCTTCCGCCTTGGCGCGAGGCGCGGTGCCGACCGGCCGCGAGCGCCTTCTTCCCTCACATGGCCTCACATGGCCTCACATGGCCTCGCACGGCCCCACGCGGATGCCCGAAGAGCGGAAAATCTGCAGGATCGTGCAAGGAAAAAGGAAAATCGTGCCTATCACCGGAACCCCGCTGCCACTATCATGTGCTGCGCTCGGACGCTTCGGGACACCCGCGCGGGAAAGGGGCGAACGCGGCGGCGCCTTCCGGGGCATGATCCCGGCGGCGCGGCGCGTATCGGCATGACATTCGACACGAGGATGAAGAAGAGAATGGAGAAAGCGAAGGTCTTTTTCACGGATTTCCACACCAAGGCTTTCGGCGACGGCCTGCCCACCAAGCTCAAGAAGCTGATCAAAAAGGCGGGCATCGGGCAGATCGACATGGAGGGCAAGTTCGCCGCCATCAAGATGCACTTCGGCGAGCTGGGCAACGTCAGCTACCTGCGCCCCAACTACGCCAAGGCCGTGGCCGACGTGGTCAGGGAGCTGGGCGGCAAACCCTTCCTGACCGACTGCAACACCATGTACCCCGGCAAGCGCAAGAACGCCCTGGAGCACCTGGAATGCGCCTGGGAGAACGGCTTCACCCCGCTGACCGTGGGCTGTCCCGTGCTCATCGGCGACGGGCTCAAGGGCACCGACGACGTGGAGGTTCCCGTGGCCGGGGGCGAGTACGTGAAGGCCGCCAAGATCGGCCGGGCCGTCATGGACGCGGACGTGTTCATCAGCCTGACCCACTTCAAGGGCCACGAGATGACCGGCTTCGGCGGGGCCATCAAGAACATCGGCATGGGCTGCGGCTCGCGCGCCGGGAAGATGGAGCAGCACTGCAGCGGCACGGCGAACATCGACGAGGCCAAGTGCAAGGGCTGCCGCTCGTGCCTCAAGGAATGCGCCAACGGAGCCCTGGAGTTCGACCTCGAAAGCAAGAAGACGCGCGTCGTCGCGGAGACCTGCGTCGGCTGCGGCCGCTGCCTGGGGTCGTGCAACTTCGACGCCATCTCCTTCGCGCTCGACTCGGCCAACGAGCTGCTGAACCGCCGCATGGCCGAGTATACCAAGGCGGTGGTGGACGGCCGCCCCTGCTTCCACATCTCCCTGGTGGTGGACGTCTCCCCCAACTGCGACTGCCACGGCGAGAACGACGTGCCCATCCTGCCCAACCTCGGCATGTTCGCCTCCTTCGACCCGCTGGCCCTGGACCAGGCCTGCGTGGACGCCTGCATGAAGGCCAAGCCGCTCCCGGGCAGCCAGCTCGCGAAGAACATGGCCAAGCCCGGCTTCGTGGACCACCACGACCACTTCAGGAACTCCAGGCCCGAGTGCGAATGGCGCAGCTGCCTGGACCAGGCGGAGAAGATCGGCCTGGGGACTCGAGAGTATGAACTGATCGTGGTGAAATAGGCCGCGGCGGCCAGGGGCTGCACCGCCCCTGGCCGCCGCGCTCTCCCCGCATGATCGCGCGGGCACGAAAAAAACGGCCGGATGGCGTTTCGCCGACCGGCCGTGGTCATTGGAATGGAGTAGTGCAATTCCGTAGTGCAAAAACAGAAAGGCCGCCCCAAAGGGCGGCCTAACTCTGCGTAATGTCTGGTCGGGATGAGAGGATTTGAACCTCCGACCCCCTGAACCCCATTCAGTTCCACCGGACCTGAAAATCAACATCTAACCACCTTGAAACTATTAACAAAGTCCCGCCTTCCGGCACCCCCGAGCACCCCTGAACATGGCGTGCATGCGGTGCATGATTTCAATGGCTTACGCATGGCGTCGGCAGGGTTTCCTACATATTTCCTACACAGAAATCCGAGGTTGAAGCCGCGGCGAGCATGGATTTCGGCCTGGACAGCGAGGGTTCCGCGGGCGCAACGAGCACTCCCCCCTTTGCTCTTCCCTTCGTCTCGAAAGGCTGGCCTGGGAGAACATGCGCACCAGGCCCCCGGCCCGGGGTCCTGGAACGCGCCCCAAGGCCGGACCGCTGGCCCCGCGTGCCTCAGGTCTGGGCCTGACGCTGCACGGCCGTGGCCTTGATCGCCTCGGGGAGCACGTGGGGCAGACGGACCAGGAAGCGCGTGCCCTGCCCGGGCTCGGACTCCACGGTGATGGCCCCGCCGTGCTGCGTGACCACCTTGTTGGCGATGAACAGCCCGAGCCCCGTGGCCGGGGACGGAGGGGGGACGGGTGGCCAGGGAGCGCGGCGGATGGTCGCGTTTCCTGCGCGTCAGGCGCGGACGGCCTTCTGCCTCTCGAGGGAAGCGCGCAGGGCCTTGCAAAGCTGGTCCGCGCACGAGGTGGGCTTGTTGCCGCAGGTTATGCCGCTGAGCTTGGCGATGACGTCCTCGACCTTCATGCCGGCGACGAGGGCGGAGAGGGCCTTGAGGTTGCCGTCGCATCCGCCGCTGAAGTCGAGGCGCGTCACCGTGCCCCCGCTGATCTCGTAGCGGATGGCCTTGGAGCAGACGCCCTCGGGGATGAAGAGTTCGGTCTCGCCGGGGACGCCGGCGCCGTCGTTCGTGGGGGTGGAGATGCCGAGGGGCGTGAGAAAGGGTTGCATGCTGCGTTCCTGTCGAAGGATTGAGGGTGGTGGAGGATGCGCCGGGAGATGCCGACGCGCGGGGCGCCGGACGTCTTCCCTGATGATGTCGCCTCTTGATCTATCGCCGGGATCGCCCGTGTCAACCCACGCGGATGCAGATTGCCGGCGAGGGCGGGGGCCGTCTCCGCCTGGCGCCGGTGCGCCCGCCTTCTCCCCGGGGGATCGCGGCATGCCCCCCGCGCACCTGGACGCGGCCTAGCGGCGACTCCTCGCCCTTTCCGGGCAGGACGCGACCCCCCTCGCGCGGATCGGCCATGACAGGCACGGATCGGCTGATGTTCCCCCGCATTTCCTGCGTGAAAACGGAGCCGGAAGCGGCGGCGAGCCTGTGTCTCGAACGTGCGCAGCGCAGTCCCGTCGTGCGCGGGGAGGGATACGCGGACTTGGCCCCGTGGTCCGCACGGCTCAGGCAGGCCATGCCCACGCAAAGGCCGTGCATGGGGCGGGCCGAGCGGCGCCGAAGGCATCGGCAAAGACACGCGTACGCCCGGCGACGCAGAGCAGGTGATCCGCAAGAGGCTCCACGTCCACATGGAGCAGACCGGACAGATCGTCGGCCGTGGCGAGCGGCGCCGGCAGGGTTTCCTACATATTTCCTACATGGGAATGGGAGGCTAAGAGCGTTGCAGCACCGGGTTTTCACCGCGAAGGGAAGGGGACCGCCCTGGCCCGGTTCGCAGCAGCCTCCGAACGCTCAGAGCGGACACGATCCCGGCCGGTGGCCCGAAGCTCGTCTTTATGAAATCTTAACGCCCGCCCCGCCTTCTTTTACACCGTCCTGACATCTCCCCCGCTACGGTGTATTCGTCATGATCGCATGACAGACACCGTCAACGGAGGGAGTCTCATGCACCTCTCGCAGCTCAAGGATCTCGCGGCGGCCCTCGGCATGCTCGCCCCGACCTTCGTGACCTTCCTGGTCATCGAGATCATCGCCAGGACCAAGGGGAAGTAGCCGTGGACGCCATGCTCGTCGTCGCGGCGATCGTCGCGGCCGGACTGTTCGTCTATCTCCTCGTCGCCCTTTTGAGCCCGGAGTCCTTCGAATGAGCACCATCGACATCGCGCGCGTCGCGCTCTACCTCGCGGTCCTCGGCGCGCTGGCCTGGCCGCTGGGCCTGTACATGGCCCGCGTCTACGAAGGGCGCCCCCTGTTCCTTCTCGACCGCCTGGCCGGGCCGCTCGAGCGGCTCGTCTACCGCCTGTGCGGCGTGCGGCCGGACGAGGAGATGGACTGGAAGACCTACGCCTGCTCGCTCATGGTCGTGAACGCCCTGGGCATGCTCCTGGTCTACGCCCTCGAGCGCCTGCAGGGCGCGCTGCCGGGCAATCCGCTCGGACTTCCCGGCGTCTCCCCCTGGGTGGCGCTGAACACGGCCGTGAGCTTCGCCTCCAACACCAACTGGCAGGCCTACGGCGGCGAGAGCACCATGAGCCTGCTCACCCAGATGCTCGGCCTGACCGTGCAGAACTTCCTCTCCGCGGCCACGGGCATGGCCGTGCTCGCGGCCCTGGTGCGCGGGCTCGCCCGGCGCGAGACGGACAGGCTCGGCAACTTCTGGGTCGACATGACGCGCGGCGTCCTCTACGTGCTCCTGCCGCTCTCGCTCCTCCTGGCCCTGGCGCTGTGCTCGCAGGGAGTGGTCCAGACCTTCTCGGGCGAGGTCGCGGTCACGGGCCTTGAACAGACCGCCGGGCAGCCCGGCGGCCGGGTTTCCGAGCAGCGCATCGCCCTCGGCCCTGTGGCCTCGCAGGAGGCCATCAAGCAGCTCGGCACCAACGGCGGCGGCTTTTTCAACGTCAACTCGGCGCACCCCTTCGAGAACCCCACGCCGCTCTCGAACTTCCTGGAGATGCTGGCCATCCTGCTCATCCCCGCGGCGCTGTGCGTGACCTTCGGCCGCATGGTCGGGGACATGCGCCAGGGCGTGGCGGTGCTTGCGGCCATGAGCGTCATGCTCGTCGCCTTCCTGGCGCTGGGGCTTTCCGCCGAGCAGGCGGGCAACCCGCGCCTCGCCGCTCTCGGCGTCGACCAGTCGGCCGCGTCGTCGCCCCTCGAGGCCGCGCGTCCGGGCGGGAACATGGAAGGCAAGGAGGCGCGCTTCGGCATCGTGGACTCGGTCCTCTGGGCCACCGCCACCACGGCCGCGTCCAACGGCTCGGTCAACTCCATGCACGACTCCTACACCCCGCTGGGCGGGCTCGGCCCCATGCTCCTCATGCAGCTCGGCGAGGTGGTGTTCGGCGGCGTGGGCTCCGGGCTTTACGGCATGCTCGTCTTCGCCGTGGTGGCCGTCTTCGTGGCCGGGCTCATGGTCGGCCGCACGCCGGAGTACCTGGGCAAGAAGATCGAGGCCTTCGAGATGAAGATGGCCTCCCTCGTCATCCTCATCCCGCCCTTCCTCGTGCTCATCGGCACGGCCGCGGCCGTGGCCACGGGGGCGCGCGACGCCGTCGCCAACCCCGGCGCGCACGGCTTCTCCGAGATCCTCTACGCCTTCTCCTCCATGGGCAACAACAACGGCAGCGCCTTCGCCGGGCTCGCCGCGGACAGGCCCTACTACGCCCTGGCAGGGGCGCTCGCCATGTTCGTCGCGCGCTACTGGCTGATCGTGCCGACGCTGGCCATCGCGGGATCGCTCGCCGCCAAGAAGCGCGCGCCCTTCGGCGCGGGCACGCTGCCGACGGACACCGCCCTCTTCGCCGGGCTCCTCGTGGCCGTGGTCCTGGCCGTGGGCGCGCTGACCTTCATCCCCGCCCTGGCCCTCGGCCCCATCGCGGAACACCTCATGCTCTTCGCCAAGTAGGCTCGGGAGAATATCCGTCATGAGCAAGAAACAGGCCCGTCCCCTCTTCGATTCCGCCCTGGTGCGCGGCGCCGCCGTCGACGCCCTGCGCAAGCTCACGCCCGCGCGCCAGGTGCGCAACCCGGTCATGTTCACGGTCTACGTGGGCAGCATCCTGACCACCATCCTCTTCCTTCAGGCATGGCTGGGGCGGGCGCTTTTCGGCCGCGCCGAGGCCCCGGCCGGGTTCATCCTGGCCATAGCCTGCTGGCTGTGGTTCACCGTGCTCTTCGCCAACTTCGCCGAGGCCATGGCCGAGGGTCGGGGCAAGGCCCAGGCCGCGGCCCTGCGCAAGGCCCGCCACGACGTGACGGCGAAGAAGCTCGCACAGCCCTCGCGCGACTCCGCCGCCTGCGAGGTCTCCTCCTCGGAGCTTCGGCGCGACGACGTGGTCCTGGTGGAGGCCGGGGAGCCCATCCCCTGCGACGGCGAGGTGGTGGAAGGCGTGGCCTCGGTGGACGAGAGCGCCATCACCGGCGAGTCCGCGCCCGTGATCCGCGAGGCAGGCGGCGACCGCAGCGCCGTGACCGGCGGCACCCGCGTGCTCTCGGACTGGCTCGTGGTGCGCGTGACGAGCGATCCGGGCGAGACCTTCCTCGACCGCATGATCTCCATGGTCGAGGGCGCCAAGCGCAAGAAGACGCCCAACGAGATCGCCCTGAACATCCTGCTGGCCGCGCTGACCCTCGTCTTCCTCGTGGTCTGCGCCACGCTCCTGCCCTACTCGGCCTACAGCGTGACCCAGGCCGGACAGGGCAGGGTCATCGGCCTGGCCGTGCTCGCGGCCCTCTTCGTCTGCCTCGCGCCCACGACCATCGGCGGGCTGCTCTCCTCCATCGGCATTGCGGGCATGGACCGCCTGATCCAGGCCAACGTCATCGCCATGTCCGGCCGCGCCGTGGAGGCCGCGGGCGACGTGGACGTGCTCCTGCTCGACAAGACCGGGACCATCACCCTTGGCAACCGCCAGGCCGCCGAGTTCCTGCCCGCCGACGGCGTCACGGCCGCGGAGCTGGCCGACGCGGCGCAGCTCGCCTCGCTCGCCGACGAGACGCCCGAGGGCCGCAGCATCGTGGTCCTGGCCAAGGAGCGCCACGGCCTGCGCGGGCGGAACATCCACGAGCTGCATGCCTCCTTCGTGTCCTTCACGGCCAAGACCCGCATGAGCGGCGTGGACCTGCCCGGCCGCTCCATCCGCAAGGGCGCGCCGGACGCGGTGGAGCATCACGTGGCCTCGCTCGGGGGCGCGTTCCCCGCCCAGGTGCGCGAGATGGTCAGGACCATCGCCAAGGACGGCGGCACGCCGCTGCTCGTGGCCGAGGGGGCGCGGGTGCTCGGCGCGGTGTGGCTCAAGGACATCGTCAAGGGCGGCATCAAGGAGCGCTTCGCCGAGCTTCGGCGCATGGGGATCCGCACCATCATGGTCACGGGCGACAACGCCCTGACTGCGGCGGCCATCGCGGCCGAGGCGGGCGTGGACGACTTCCTGGCCGAGGCCAGGCCCGAGACCAAGCTCGACTACATCCGGCGCATCCAGGCCGAGGGCAGGCTCGTGGCCATGACCGGCGACGGCACCAACGACGCCCCGGCCCTGGCCCAGGCCGACGTGGGCGTGGCCATGAACACCGGCACCCAGGCCGCCAAGGAGGCCGGGAACATGGTGGACCTCGACTCGAGCCCGACCAAGCTCCTCGAGATCGTGGGCATCGGCAAGCAGCTGCTCATGACGCGCGGCGCGCTGACCACCTTCAGCATCTCCAACGACGTGGCCAAGTACTTCGCCATCATCCCGGCCGCCTTCGCCGGGACATACCCCGCGCTCGGCGCGCTGAACGTCATGGGGCTCAAGACTCCCGAGAGCGCCATCCTCTCGGCCGTCATCTTCAACGCGCTGATCATCGTCTGCCTCATCCCCCTGGCGCTTCGCGGCGTGCGCTACCGGCCCGTGGGAGCGGCGCGCGCCCTGCGCGACAACCTCCTGGTCTACGGCCTGGGCGGCCTCGTGGTGCCGTTTGTCGGCATCAAGGCCATAGACATGCTCCTCTCCGCCCTGCACCTGGTGTGAGCGTGGACGGCGAAACAAGGACGGCGACATGAAGAACCTCATCCTCCCCCACCTGCGGCCCGCGCTCACGCTCCTGGCCGTGTTCAGCCTGCTCACCGGGCTCGCCTATCCGGCGGCCGTGACCGGCCTGTGCCAGGCCCTCTTCCCCGCACAGGCGAACGGCAGTCTAGTCATGGAGAACGGCATCGCCGTGGGCTCGGCCCTCATCGGCCAGCCGTTCGCATCGCCCGGCTCCTTCTGGGGCCGCCCCTCGGCCACCGCGCCCGGCCCGGACAACGCCATGGCCTCGTCCGGCTCGAACCTCGGGCCGAGCAATCCCGCGCTGTACGCCGCCGTGGCCGAACGCGCGGCGCGGCTTCGCGCGGCCGATCCGGGCAATGCCGCGCCCGTGCCCGCGGAGCTGGTCGAGGCCTCGGCCAGCGGGCTCGATCCGCACCTGAGCCCGGCCGCGGTCATGTACCAGGTTCCCCGCGTGGCCAGGGCCAGGGGCATCACGCCCGAGCGCGTCCGCGAACTCGTACGCGCGGGCATAGAGCCGCGCCAGTTCGGCATCCTGGGGGAGCCGCGCGTCAACGTGCTGCTCCTCAACATGGCGCTCGACCGCCTTGCGGGCGGCCCGCCCCGTCCCGCGCCCGCCCCCCTGGCGCAGCCCGGGCAATAGCGGTATCAGGCGAGCATCGGCTCCAGCACCCACGCGAACCGGCGAGCAGCGCATGGCATCTTCCGACCGCACTTCCGAACGGCGCCCCGACCCCGACACCCTGCTGGCCATCGCCAGGAAGGCCGAGGAGCGCGAGCGCAAGGGACGGCTTCGCGTCTTCTTCGGGGCCGCCCCGGGCGTGGGCAAGACCTACTCCATGCTCGAGGAGGCCCGGGCCAGGCATTCCGACGGAACGGACGTGGTCGTGGGTCTCGTGGAGACCCACGGCCGGGCCGAGACCGAGGCGCTGCTCTACGGGCTCGAGATCCTTCCCCGCCGCCACGTCGACTACAAGGACATGCGGCTGGCCGAGTTCGACCTGGACGCGGCCCTGGCGCGCAGGCCGGGCCTGCTCCTGGTGGACGAGCTGGCCCACACCAACGTCCCGGGCTCGCGCCACCTGAAGCGCTGGCAGGACGTGCGCGAGCTCCTGGACCAGGGCATCGACGTCTACACCACGGTCAACGTCCAGCACATCGAGAGCCTGAACGACCTGGTGGCCCAGATCACGGGCGTGCGCGTGCGCGAGACCGTGCCCGACTCGTTCCTCGAGGCCGCGGACGCGCTGGTCATGGTCGACCTGCCGCTCGAGGACCTGCTCGAGCGTCTGAAGCAGGGCAAGGTCTACGTTCCGGCGCAGGCCGAATGGGCGGCCAGGAACTTCTTCCGCTCGGGCAACATCATCGCCCTGCGCGAGCTGGCACTGCGCTTCATCGCCGACCGCATCAACACCGAGGTGCTCGTCTACCGCGAAGGCCACGCCATCGAGACCACCTGGCCCACGGCCGAACGGCTGCTGGTCTGCGTGGGGCCGAGCCCGACCTCGGCCAGGCTCGTGCGCTCGGCCAAGCGCATGGCGGTGAGCCTGCGCGCGCCCTGGATAGCGGCCTTCGTGGAGGCCCCTCAGGTCTCCGAGCAGCAGCGCGGCCGGGCCATGGAAAACCTGCGCCTGGCCGAGAACCTGGGTGCCGAGATACTGCACCTGAAGGGCAGCGGCATCGCCGAGGAGATCGTGGCCCTGGCCCGCTCGCGCAACGTCTCGAGGATCATCATCGGCAAGCCCGTGCGCTGGCGTCTGCTGGACTTCTTCCTGGGCAGCCCGGTGGACGACCTGGTGCGCCGAAGCGGCGAGATCGACGTGCACGTCATCCGCGGCTCGGACGAGGCCGCGGGGCACGGCGCGGGCGGCGGCGAAGCCGCGGGCGGCCGGACCGAGGATATGCCGTCCGAGCACGGCGGCAGATCCTCGTGGCGGGACTACGGCCTCGCGCTCGGCTGCTGGGCAGGCGCCACGGCCATGGCCTTCGCCATGTTCCCCTCCTTCCAGCTGAGCAACCTGATCATGGTCTATCTCCTCGGCGTGGTCGTGGCGGCCGTGGCCTGCGGTCGCGGGCCGTCCTTCCTGACCGCGGTGGCGAGCGTCCTGTCCTTCGACTTCTTCTTCGTGCCGCCGCGCTTCACCTTCGCGGTTTCGGACACGCAGTACGTCGTGACCTTCGTCATCATGCTCGTCGTGGCCCTGATCATCAGCCACCTGACCACGCTCATGCGCCGCCACGCCCGCACGGCCAGGGGGCTCGAGCGCCACACCGGCATGCTCCTCTCGCTCAGCCGCCGCCTCGCCGAGGCGCGCGGCACGGCGCGGGTCGTGGCCGTGGCCGAGAGGGCGGTCTCCGAATTGCTCGAATGCCGCTGCATGCTCCTCGTGGCCGAGGAGGGAGGCCGCCTGACCAGGCCCCGGGGCGGCCACGGCGGGAGACAGGAGGGCTTCTCCCTCGACGATCGCGAGCTCGGCGCGGCGCAGTGGGTCTTCGCCAACGGCCGGGCCGCGGGCCGGGGCACGGACACCCTGCCCGAAGCCCGGTCCGTGTTCCTGCCGCTCTTCGGCCGGGAGCGGACCGTGGGCGTGCTGGCGGCCAGGCCCGTCGGGCAGCAGGCCGCCTTCCTGCCGGTGCAGCAGCGGCTCCTCGACTCGTTCGCCAAGCAGATCGCCCTGGCGCTCGAGGTGGAGAGGCTGCAGGACGCCGCGCGCACGGCCCAGATGGAGTCCGAGGCCGAGAGGCTCAAGGCCTCGCTCCTGAGCTCCGTGACCCACGATCTGCGCACGCCGCTCGCGGCCATCATGGGCTCGGCCGAGAGCCTGCTCGCCCCCCACGCGGGCGGCGACCCCGAAACGGCGCGCATGCTCGCGGCCAACATCCACGACGAGGCGGCGCGCCTGAGCCGCCTGCTGGGCAACCTCCTGCGCCTGACCAAGATCGAGTCCAAGGCCATGGAGCTGCACGAGGAGCCGACCCCGGTGGAGGAGGTGGTGGGCGCCGCCCTCGCTGCGGTCAAGAGCCTGCTCGGCGAGCGCCGCGTGGACATAGACATCGCGCCGGACCTGCCCATGGCCCCCATGGACGGCACGCTCGTGGAGCAGATGCTCGCGAACCTCCTCGAGAACGCGGCCAAGTACACGCCGCCGGATTCCCCGGTGAGCGTGTCCGCGCGCCTTCGGGGGGACTTCGTGGAGCTTTCCGTGGCCGACCGGGGGCCTGGGCTGCCGCCCGGCGATCCGAAACGGCTTTTCGACATCTTTCAGCGCGGCCCGGCAGAGGCCGTGCGCGGCGACGGGCTCGGGCTCGCCATCAGCCGCGCCGTGGCCGCGGCGCACGGCGGAACCATCCGGGCCGAGAACCGGCCGGGCGGAGGCGCGATCTTCACGGCCGCGCTGCCGCTTGCCGGGCACGAGCGAAAGGGCGGGCGCAGGCCATGAGCGGACACGACATCACCATCCTGGCCATCGAGGACGAACTTCCCATCCGGCGCTTCCTCAAGGCCTATCTCGACGGCCGTGGATTCCGCCTCCTCGAGGCCGGGACAGGCCAGGAGGGCCTCTCCCTGGCCGCCTCCCACAGGCCGGACGTCATCCTCCTCGACCTCGGACTGCCGGACATGGACGGTCTCGACGTGCTGGCCCGGCTTCGCGAGTGGACGAAGACGCCGATCATCATCCTTTCGGCCCGCGAACAGGAGCAGGACAAGATCAGGGGGCTCGACGCCGGGGCTGACGACTACCTGGGGAAGCCCTTCGGCCTGGGCGAGCTCGAGGCCCGCATGCGCGTGGCCCTGCGCCACGCCGAGGCCTCGGCGCGGGACACGGACGCCGGGGAGGTCTTCGAGTCCGGCGACCTGCGCGTGGACCTCGCGCGGCGCAAGGTCACTGTGGCAGGCGAGGAGGCGCGGCTCACGCCCATCGAGTTCAAGCTCCTCGCGGCCATGGTCCGCCACGCGGGGCTCGTCGTCACCCACGCCCAGCTCCTGCGCGAGGTCTGGGGCCGCCACGACGCGGACCAGGCCCACTACGTGCGCATCTACGTCCACCAGCTGCGCGGCAAGATCGAGCGCGAACCAGCCCGCCCCGAGCACCTGAAGACCGAGACCGGCGTGGGCTACCGGCTGGAGTGAGCTGGAAGGCCGGAGTTCCCTCACAGTTCCTCGAGATCGCCCGCCCCGGGTGCGACGTATCCCGAAACCGCCCATTCACGTCGCCGCGCAAAAGGCCTGCTGCCTTTTCGACAGCAGGCGGTCATCATTGAAGTCTCACGCCTGACCGAGCAGGTTTGGGCCGCCTGGAGCCGCTCTATTCAGCCGGGCTCGGACTTCCCCGCTTGCCCACTGCAACTATCGGCAGAGTTCCGTCTTCCGGCATCCCGCCTCTCCCTGCGCATGACGCGCACGCGGTCCATGATTTCAGCGAGTTGCGCTTGGTTGCGGCAGGGGTTTTCCTGCATGGGAATGGATGGCGGACAAGGATTTCGGCCTTGTCCAGCGTACCTGCGCGGAAGCGGAGAACCTATCCACCTTATGCGGCCGCGAATGGAAGGAAAGGACGTCGTCCCCCCTGCTCTTCGAGAAGCCGACGACCGTTGACGCGACCACCGCCCGGAGATACGGCGAGAACGTCACGAAACGATGGTCGGCCGCATGGCCGCGCCTGCCCACCGCCTCAATCGAGGAGCCTGCAATGCGATTTCGCGAGAACGACACCGTGCGCCTGACGGACGCCATCACGGCCAGGCCCTCTTTCGGAGAACTCGACGAGGTGCATCTGCGCCGCGGGCAGCTGGGGGCGGTCATCGACACGCTCGGCGACTGCGGGGCGTACGAGGTGGAATTCATTCTCCAGAAGCCTGTATTCGGCACGGACGGCAGTCTGATCGATGTCGGAAAGTTCTGTGTCGTGACCCTGAAGGAGCATCAGATTGAGCCTGACTACGGGAGCGCTCTCGGGGACGAGTCGGACTGACCAGCCCCCGCGTCGCCCGTCCCCCCCGTCCGAAGTGTGCTGCGCTCGCGCGTGGCGACGCCGGGCTACCCCGCGGCGAAAACAGGGTTGGGGGGGAGCCGGGAAAATGAAACGCGTGGGGATGAGGTCGGCGGCGGGGCCTCTCAGTCCGGGCCGAGCCCGGCAACCCCGCATGGCGCTCCGTCTGGCGACGTGCTACGGCCGGGAGATTCATCACCGTGTCGCGCCGACCTCGACTTCCCCGATAGGCCCTGGCGCATCCCCCGTCAATCCGTCCACCGCCCATGCCCGTTGCCCGCATCGGCCCATCCCGGCGCTTGACGCAAGCACGCGCGCTGTCTACCGAGACAAGAAACCCCTTCCCGAAAGGCTGCGCCGATGTCGAAACCGAACGCGTCCGCCCTGTCCACCTGGATCTACCGCCTGCTCGTGCTCGCGCTCTGGGCCCCGCTCGGCTGGTTCGTGCTCTCGCACCTGCCGTCCGGGAACGAGGACGGAACGGCGGGCGCAGCGCTCATCCTCGGATTCATCACCTTCGGCATCGCCCGGTTCACCGTCCGCGTCCTGTGGATGGTTCTCGGCCTTCTTCCTCCCGAGGAGCTGATCTGATCGCCAGGCCCACGCGGCCGTCCCGGTGGCTGGCCGCGCACTCGGTCAACCACGCCCCTTCGGGAACCTCGCCGCAAAGATTCCTTGCCCATGAAGCGATTAGCCCCTATATTCGCCTCATAAAATGAAGCGAATAGTGGAAATAATCGCTTCACCGGGAACAAAAATGAATCCGAGAAAACCGCGCTACATCTGGGAACGGCCGGATTGGCCGAAGCTTGTCTACGATTCCCGCGAGCTGGAAAAGCTTCTGAGCGAGGACGCGTACGCATCGGGGCTGTTCTTCGGCAGGATCGGGCAGCTGGGCATGGCGGACAGGACCGCGGCCGCGGCCGAGATCCTGACCGAGGAGGCCCTGACCACCAGCGAGATCGAGGGCGAGCTCTTCCGCCGGGATTCGGTGCGTTCCTCCGTCGCCCGGCGGCTGGGGCTTTCCGATGCGGGCATGGCGCCCGAGGACAGGCGCGCGCAGGGCGTCGTGGACGTGCTTCTCGATGCCACCAGGGAGCACGACGCGCCGCTGAGCGCAGCACGGCTCTTTGGCTGGCACAAGGCCATGTTCCCGCTCGGCACCTCAGGCCTCAAGGAGATCACCGTGGGGAGCTGGCGGGACGACAGGCTCGGCCCCATGCAGGTCATGTCCGGCCCCCTGGGCAGGGAGAAGGTGCATTTCGAGGCCCCGCCCGCGGCAAGGGTGCCCGGCGAGATGGACGCCTTTCTCCGCTGGTGGGCACAAAGCCGCGCCACCATGGCCGGGGTGGTCAGGGCAGCCATGGCGCACCTGTGGTTCGTGACCATCCACCCCTTCGACGACGGCAACGGGCGGCTGGCCAGGACCCTGTCCGACATGGCCCTGGCCCAGCACGAGGGGCAGGGCGTCAGGTATTACAGCGTCTCGTCGCAGATCATGCGCACCCGCCAAGAGTACTACGAGGTCCTGGAACGCACCCAGAAGGGCGATGGCGACGTCACCGAATGGCTCTGCTGGTTCATCGACTGCCACCTGAAATCCCTGGCCCGCTCGGGACAGATACTGGACGCGGTCTTCGCCCGGGCCAGGTTCTGGCAGGCCCACGGCCGAACTCCGCTGAGCGAGCGCCAGCGCAAGGTCGTCACCAAACTGGCCGAGGCCGGACCGGGCGGCTTTACGGGCGGCCTCTCGAACCGCAAGTACGTGACCATGACCGGCGCGAGCCGCGCCACTGCCTTCAGGGAGATCGAGGACCTCCTGCACAAAGGCGTGCTGACCCGCCGCGAAGGCGGCGGGCGCACGACGAGCTACGACCTGGCCTGGGACGGGTAGGACGGGGCGTCCTGGCAGAAGCGGCGCAAGTGTCTCTCCGTGTTCCAGAGCGGGGACGACGTGGTGCCGTGGGCCTTGAAATGCTTCTCGGTGAGGTTTCAATCCACGCCCCTGTGCGAGGGGCGACGGTGAGCGAGGCAAAGTCCGATTCGCTCATGGAGTTTCAATCCACGCCCCTGTGCGAGGGGCGACGCCTGATTTCGGCATCGACGCCGAGTTCCAGAAGTTTCAATCCACGCCCCTGTGCGAGGGGCGACCACCCTCAAGGACTATGTCCTCGACGCCTATCTGTTTCAATCCACGCCCCTGTGCGAGGGGCGACAGCCATGCTCGGCCTGCATGGGCTCGAAGCAATGTTTCAATCCACGCCCCTGTGCGAGGGGCGACGCCGATCGGAGTTCGAGCGTCTGGCACAAGCTGTTTCAATCCACGCCCCTGTGCGAGGGGCGACGCCCTGGCGGGGGCCATGCAAGCGGAGAGACGGGTTTCAATCCACGCCCCTGTGCGAGGGGTGACTGCACGGGGCTGGATCGTCCCACTTGATGGTCTGGTTTCAATCCACGCCCCTGTGCGAGGGGCGACCGTCCAGGCAGACTGTCCGACCTGTCTGCGGTAGTTTCAATCCACGCCCCTGTGCGAGGGGCGACCACAAGGGCTTCACGGAGTTCCTGTACCTTTTGTTTCAATCCACGCCCCTGTGCGAGGGGCGACCCAGGCCCACGGCCAGCATGGCGGCGGTCATGATGTTTCAATCCACGCCCCTGTGCGAGGGGCGACCTGGACCGAGTACGAGATCGACTCCGACTTCCTGTTTCAATCCACGCCCCTGTGCGAGGGGCGACAGCCGTTGATCAGAAAACCACCCGGCCTGAATTCGTTTCAATCCACGCCCCTGTGCGAGGGGCGACCACACCCTCCGCGAGCACGCCTTCGCAGGCGTTGTTTCAATCCACGCCCCTGTGCGACGGGCGACGCTCCCTCTGCATCAAGCGCGGCCTGCTCATCCCGTTTCAATCCACGCCCCTGTGCGAGGGGCGACCCCTTCGGCCTGCGCAGCGCGCGCAGCCGGTTCACGTTTCAATCCACGCCCCTGTGCGAGGGGCGACGATCACGGTGGTGCAGGACGAGCCCCTGCCCATGTTTCAATCCACGCCCCTGTGCGAGGGGCGACTCCCGGCCTCGTCCGCCTGGATCAGGCGGACATTGTTTCAATCCACGCCCCTGTGCGAGGGGCGACCCCACGCCGTGCGCAGCTTCGGCATGGTCACCTCTGTTTCAATCCACGCCCCTGTGCGAGGGGCGACTGATCAAGCTCTACTCCATCAAGCACGGCCTGGACGTTTCAATCCACGCCCCTGTGCGAGGGGCGACACGGGGAGTGGCCGGAGAGCCACGGCATGGACCTGTTTCAATCCACGCCCCTGTGCGAGGGGCGACTGCAGCCAACGGCCCAGGGCCACGAGGCCAAGAGTTTCAATCCACGCCCCTGTGCGAGGGGCGACCAGGGCCGCGGCCCGGGCCTGGGAACGCATCTACGTTTCAATCCACGCCCCTGTGCGAGGGGCGACCTGCGCTCTCCAAGCGGGCCGACGCCTACCGCGTGTTTCAATCCACGCCCCTGTGCGAGGGGCGACGCCTGCGCAAGCTGCTGACCGGCGACCGGGATGTTTCAATCCACGCCCCTGTGCGAGGGGCGACGAGGATCAGGCAGTACTCTGCGCTCCCAGGCAGGTTTCAATCCACGCCCCTGTGCGAGGGGCGACGCAGGGCCGCGCTGATGGAGCGCAGCGAGGACTTGTTTCAATCCACGCCCCTGTGCGAGGGGCGACTCGGGCAAGCTGGCTTGGCTGTTCAAGATTATCGTTTCAATCCACGCCCCTGTGCGAGGGGCGACGACTGGGACACGGACAGGGGCGTGGCCGTCATGGAAGTTTCAATCCACGCCCCTGTGCGAGGGGCGACCCGAGGGGCTGAGCGTCGGCGGCTCCCTGGACCTGTTTCAATCCACGCCCCTGTGCGAGGGGCGACCACCACCAGCCGCGGATTGCCGTGCAGGAGGTTGTTTCAATCCACGCCCCTGTGCGAGGGGCGACCTCCACGGCCACGACAACAGCCCGATCAAGGACGCCGTTTCAATCCACGCCCCTGTGCGAGGGGCGACCCGCGGTCACTTCGGACTACGGGCTCATGAGCCTGGTTTCAATCCACGCCCCTGTGCGAGGGGCGACGTCGTCCATCCTGCGCGCGGCCCGGGCCGCTGACGTTTCAATCCACGCCCCTGTGCGAGGGGCGACCTACAGGCACGAAATGGCCGACCAGGATCATAGAGTTTCAATCCACGCCCCTGTGCGAGGGGCGACTCGGAGTGGGCCGCACGCAACGTGATCGTGCAGGTTTCAATCCACGCCCCTGTGCGAGGGGCGACGGCATCAAGGTTGTCCGGCAGGGGCTCTTCTCGTGTTTCAATCCACGCCCCTGTGCGAGGGGCGACACCTCGGCATAGCGCACCCGCACCGGGGCAGGAGGTTTCAATCCACGCCCCTGTGCGAGGGGCGACTTGCGGCCAGAGTACAACCGAGCCGCAATTTATGTTTCAATCCACGCCCCTGTGCGAGGGGCGACCAAGCGCGAGTACGTCTCCGGGGCGACCATCCGTGTTTCAATCCACGCCCCTGTGCGAGGGGCGACAGGCGCGAGGACGGGACATGCCTTTGGCTGGACGATGTTTCAATCCACGCCCCTGTGCGAGGGGCGACATCTGGAACGGCCTCAAGGCCGTGTTCGCCTGGTTTCAATCCACGCCCCTGTGCGAGGGGCGACCCGTGCGCGCCCAGGTGTGCGCGGCCGTGGTGATGTTTCAATCCACGCCCCTGTGCGAGGGGCGACTCCGGCCGCCAGGGTGGCCACCTGCAGGCCGACCGTGTTTCAATCCACGCCCCTGTGCGAGGGGCGACCCGGTCGCCAACGCTCGAGGATGCTGCTCCATGCGTTTCAATCCACGCCCCTGTGCGAGGGGCGACACGGCGGCGCGCGTGGCCGTTTTCGTGGAACTGGTTTCAATCCACGCCCCTGTGCGAGGGGCGACGGCCAGCTGGGGTTGTAACCTTTAAGAAGGAAGGTGTTTCAATCCACGCCCCTGTGCGAGGGGCGACGCCGCGCCTCTCGAGTTTTATCTCAAAATCGATAAGTTTCAATCCACGCCCCTGTGCGAGGGGCGACTCCCGGAAATCCGCTTCCGTATCACTGAGGACGGCGTTTCAATCCACGCCCCTGTGCGAGGGGCGACCCCTGTCCATCGCCTCGGGAAAGCCCCTCACGGATGTTTCAATCCACGCCCCTGTGCGAGGGGCGACTGTTCCGGCCCGATTAACGGCCACTGGCAAGATGCTGTTTCAATCCACGCCCCTGTGCGAGGGGCGACTGCGCCGACGCATTTCGTTGGTGGAGTCCTCGTTGTTTCAATCCACGCCCCTGTGCGAGGGGCGACTGTCCGCGATGACGTAGGGCTCGCCGCCGATCTCGTTTCAATCCACGCCCCTGTGCGAGGGGCGACGCGTTTGCCGCGGGAGAGGCATGGCTTTATTCCGTTTCAATCCACGCCCCTGTGCGAGGGGCGACCCCGCGTGAACTGCTGCCCGCCCGCCGTGGAATGCGTTTCAATCCACGCCCCTGTGCGAGGGGCGACCCCGGGCTCGAGTCTCCCGCCATGAGTCAGGTTGTTTCAATCCACGCCCCTGTGCGAGGGGCGACACAACCCCGGTCTTTTCACCGTGGGGTTCTATGTTTCAATCCACGCCCCTGTGCGAGGGGCGACCGAGATCTGCCACCAGGTGAACCACCCTCCGATGTTTCAATCCACGCCCCTGTGCGAGGGGCGACCTCCGTGCGCGCCAGCGCGCGCGATGCGGGCATGTTTCAATCCACGCCCCTGTGCGAGGGGCGACCGCTGGCCTGGGCCTGGACGCGGCGGACCTGACGCAAGGTTTCAATCCACGCCCCTGTGCGAGGGGCGACCACGGCGGCCGCGGGCTCGGTCCTGCTGACCGGGTTTCAATCCACGCCCCTGTGCGAGGGGCGACTCCCGCTCCGGCAAGCCATGATCCGTGCGGCTTGCCGGGGGCAGGTGCGCGAGCGACGCCCGAGCGGAAGCGTTGAGCGCCTCCACGAGCGGACCCGTTCGCCTAACAATCCGATTCTCCATCAATTTTTCCCCGCGCGAACCTCCCGGGATTTTCGTGTCCGCTTGGGGTCCGCGCAGCGCTTCAGACGATGAGATTCCCCTCCTGGTCAATCGGTTTCCTGGCCCCGGCATGTTCCACGCGACGCTGCCAATTTGCGCCGAGGAAGTAAAAGCGCAGACTGTCGTGCTCCGGGTCCATGCAATCGAGAAGCTTGGCGCGCAGGGCCGTCCACTGCGCCGGGTCCACAAGGCACTCGAAGACGGAATTCTGCACGCGCTGCCCCCAGTTCTGACATATCTTGGCCATGCGCCGCAGGCGGCCCGGTCCCTTGGGATCGATGGTGGAGACGTCGTAGCTGACGAGCACGAGCATGGTCACCTCCAAAGGTAGGGCGGATAGGCATCCAGATCGCCGCGCAGAAACCGCGCGAGCAGAAGGGCCTGCGCGAACGGCAGAAGCCCCACGGCCATCTTCTCGCGCAGGAAAGGATGTTCCACCTCGTCCCGCTTGCGCTCCTGCCAGGCGGTGATGACCGTCTTGCGGGCCTTGTCCGTGAGGCTCACCGCGCCGCTGACCACGGTGCTGAAATCCTTGGGACCGAGCATGCCCCGGTTCAGCAGGGTGAGCGTCAGGCGGTCCGCCAACACGGGCCGGAACTCCTCCATGAGGTCCAACGCCAGGCTCGGCCGGCCCGGCCGATCCCGGTGCAGAAAGCCCACCTGCGGGTCCAGCCCCACGCTCTCCAGGGCCGAGCGCACGTCGTGCGCCAGCAGGGTGTAGAGGAAGGAGAGAAGACAGTTCACCGGGTCCAGGGGCGGCCTCCCCCTCCAGCCCGCGCAAGTCCTCGAGTCCTGCGACGAGAGGCAACCGCTGGAGCCGGTCCCCCAGTGCGTCCGCCGCGGCGGACAACGCCGTGGCCTCCGGACGTTCCGGGTGGTCGCGGGCGCTGCGACGCAGAGCGGCGCGGCAGTTGTGCAGCTTGCCCGTCAGGGTCATGCGGGCGATGCCTGCGGAGGCGGCCGGATCGTCCGCCATGCGGTACTGCTGCCGCCTGAGCAGCACGTTGCCGTGCGCGGGTCCCTGCACGCGGGCCAGGAAACGGCCCGTCTCGGACAGAAAGCTCACGCACACGTCTTTCTCGGCCAGATGCGCCATGAGCGCGGGACTCATGGAGACCTGGCCGAAACAGACCACGCCGTCCAGGGTGTGCGCCGGGAACCTGGCCCTGGTTTCGCCGTCCGCACGCACGGCTACGGCCTCTCCGTCCTTGGCCAGGTATGTGCCCTGCGTAGTCACGAACAAGGTATTCAGAAGGGGTTTCACGCATCCTCCTCTCGCCCCAGCGTGCGCTTCAGATAGGCCGCCACGGGAGCCCCTTTCGCGCCAAGTCCTGGCAGGCACAAAGACTTCATGGAGCAGGCCGCGCACTTGGACCGGTCATATACGGCCGGGGGAGTTCGCTCGCTTCGGATCAGCCCCTGCAGGTCCTCGGCCTCGGCCAGGACGCGCGCCCGCAGCCCCGGCTCGAAGTCCACGGCCAGACGGCGGCGGTTCGTGCCGAAGAAGAGCGCTCCGGCGGGGACGCCCGCCCCGAGCATCTCTTCCAGGCACATCCCCTGGGCGCAGAGCTGCACGAGATAGCCGGTTTCGCGCCTGAGCTTGCCGCGCTTGTATTCCACGGGAAAGGGCCGCCATCGTCCGGCCACACCGGGCAGGCGCGCCCCCGCCCCGTCGCGGTGAAACTCCACGCTGTCGGCCACGCCGTAAAGCCCGAGCTTCTTCGAGCGCAGGGGAAGCATGCGGGCGACGAGCACGTCGCCCCGCCTCTCCAGCCGAGGGTCGCTGTCCACCTTGTGGTGCAGGACCCGACCCTCGGCCGTGAACACGCTCTCGACCCAGGCATGCTCCACGTGCACCAGCGCCGCGCGGCGGCGACAGTACAGCAGATGGGCAAGGGCCGAGAGCGGGAGAGGATCGTCCATGGCTACTCCGCGGCCCAGTCCGCGACCGTCACCCCGGCGGGACAGGCGGCCGCGATCTCCGCGAACGACGAGATCGCGTAGTCATCGAAGCCGCGCGGAGATTCCACGCCCTCCTTGCGCGCCACCTTCACCAGGTCGAAGAGCCTGCCTGCCTGCGCGTTGCCCAGGGGCGAGGAGTGCTCGAAGGCGAAGACGCGGCGCGTGCGCATGAGCCCTCGCGCGGCCGAATGGTCCAGGTCGAACATGTTCACCAGGGCCTTCTTGAGCACGGCGAGGTCGTCGGCGCAAAAGCCCGTGCCGCTCGGCCCGCCCGCGAAGGCGGGCGAGATGAAGCCGTGCGCGGCGTAGAGCCCGTAGGCCACGGTGTGCTTGCGTCCCATCTCGGTCTGGGCCGAGGTCTCCGAGGCCTTCTTCTCCGTGGTGTAGGCCACGCGTGTGATGCCGTGCTCCGTGGAGAGGACGCGGTCGAAGGAACGGGCGAAGGTGAGCTGCACCGGGCCGCGCACCTGGCCGCAGTTGAAGTCCGTGGTGCTCATGACCGCGCCGAAAGCCCTGACGTCGAAGAAATTGGCGCACATCCACTCCCGGGCCTTCTCGACGTCGCCGCGCGTGGTCTTGGCGCCCTTGGCCTTGCCCGCGAGCTCGGAGAGATGCTCGTAGGGCATCTTCTGGCGGCTCTCCAGGGAATGGCCCTGCAGCACGAAGACGTCGTAGCCCGGCTCGATCTTCCCGCCCTGCGACTTGGCCGCGAAGACCCATTCGCGGATCTTGCGCTTGAGGCAGACGTCGGACACGAGCCCCTGGAAGGTCTCGGGGTCGAAGCGCGGGGTGTTGTCGAAGTCCGGATCACCGTTGGGATTGCCGTCTTTGACGTCGAAAAGCAGCAGGAAGTCGATGCGGTTGGCGATGGGCGTGCTCATTATGCGTCTCCTTTCGTGGTTTCGGTTAGGGCATGGCGGGGGTGGAATCGACGATGTCCGGAGAACCACCGGAATCGGGAGAGGCCTTTCCCGCCTCCTTGGCGGCCTTCGCCTCCCGGGCCTTGCGCGCGTTATCGGCCTTCTGGTGGTGGTAACCGATGACGAAGCGGCCCTGCTCCTCGAGGCTCAATGCTGCGGGGAAATTCCCGCAGGCGCTCTGCCCGATGCGCTTGACGAGCGAGGTGATGCACTGCTGCAGGGCAATGCCCGCGGCCTTCTTGTCGCGCCGCAGCCGCTTCAGATGGGCACGGCTCAGATCTTCCAGCCGCTTGAAGGCCAGAAGAGGCCTGGTCGAGGCCATGGCGTAATAACGGTCCCCCACGGTGACGTTGACGTCGCCCAGGGCCTGGTACTGCAGGGCCTCGTACTCGGCGAGCAGCTGGCCGCAGAGGTAGGCGGCGTCGTTCTGGTCGTTGTCCAGGCATTCGGCCATGACTGGCCCTCCTTGTTTGGTTTTCGCGATGTCGTTCACGCACAGCCGCACGATGGCCAGGCGGTCCGCGGCCAGACGATTGTCTCCCTGCTCGCGGCGCAGCCGGTTCAGGGCCGCGGCCAGGATCGAGCGCCCGAGCGGCAGACCGTGGAGCGCCCGGCGCATGAGCGCGAGGGAGGGGCGGGCGTTGACCTTGTCGCTCGGCTCGCGCCCCGGCGGGCTCACGGCGTAGAGAAGCGCATAGATCGAGGGTGGCCGGGCGCGCTCACCGCCCTTGAAGACGTCCGCCATGGCCAAGTCGGTGAACCATTGCCGGACGTTGTCCGTCACCTGCTCCAGGCTCTCCGGATACCAGTCGCGCACCACGAGCCGGCCTCCGTTACCCGAGACGGCCAGCAGGTAGAACTCGTTGCCGCGTCCGGCCAGGCCGTGCGGCATCTGCGAGGGATGGTGCGGCGTGTCCAGGAGCCGTTGCACGTTGTCCGGATCGGGCGCCTGCAGGATCTGGATGGGCAGAGCGTCCGTGGGGTCGCGCGTCCAGTAGAGGAAGGCCATGCCGCCGTAGTCCGAGCGCATGTGCAGGCTCACGCCGCGCGACATGCCCCTGCGGTGCGCGCCCGGCCGCAGGAGATCGTTCAGGGCCAGCACGTAGGCCGAGGCACGGCCGGGGCTCACCGGGCTGTTGGCGTTCTTCTCCCAGCCGTAGGAGCGGAAGGCGGCTTTGTCGAAGGACATGAGAGCCACGCCCGCGGCTTGGCCCCCCAGGCTGCCTGCGCCCTTGATCAGGCCATGCGTCACGGCCAGGGGGCCGTGCTCGCCGGAAACGAGACACATGCCCTCCCCGCCCTTGGCATGGCGCTCTCCGGAGGCGCGCTCGAAATGGGCGGTCCAGTAGCGCCGCACCGCCGGGCGGTCGACCACCGGTCCGCCGGGATCGTCGCTGTCCAGCTGCTCGGGCCGCACGCTCAGACAGGCCAGGGCGCCGGGGGGCGGTTTCAGCGCGGCCACCTCGGCCGCCGCGCGCTCCACCACCTCCGGATCGGCATAGAAGGCCGCGCAGGCGGCAAGGGACGGGTCGCCTGTCTCCTCGGCCACGGCGCGGACGAACTCGACGAAGCCCGCGTGGTTGCGTCCTTCCTTTTCCTCCTTGCCCTCCGCGGTCCAGACGCCCGGCCTCGGCCCGAGCAGATAGGGCAGGGCGTCGCAGCCCAGCAGCGGATGCACGCCGCTGTTGCGGTTCACGGGCGAACGGGGCACGCGCAGCGTGTCCACCACCTCCACGCTCTTCTCCTTCTTGCCCACGAGCCGCGTCTCCTGGCGCACCCGCTCGCGGATGCCGTGAAAGCCTCCGGCGTCGTCAAGCTCGATGAGATAGCGCACGGGCTTCTCCTCGAAGGCGATGGCCGCAAGATCGTCGGCGAGATAGCTGTCCGCGTAGGCGGCTAGTGCCTGTACGAGCATGCCAGCACCCTCCTACGCAACGCCTCGTCGGCAACGACCTCTTCCGCGCGCGTCTCCATGCGGCCGTTCGCGAGGCGGGCCTGGAAGAAGACCGGGGTGTTCCCGGCCTCGGGGTCGAAGATGATGTCGTAGAGCATGCGGCCGAGGTCGCGGCTCTCGGCGATGGGCCTCTCGGCCGGGTCGGGCGGGCAGAAGTCGGCCGCGAACTCGCGGCAACCCAGGCAGGGCCGGATGTGGCACTGCCCCTTCTCCACCCGCCGGGTGAGCATGGCCGCGTACTTCTGCGGCGTGTTGTCCCCGGAGCCGTCGAAGACCATGGGCTCGGCCTCGATCACGTAGGCCACGTCCTTGAGCGCCAGGGTGGCGCGGGGCGTGCCCTCCTCGCTGCCCGCGCCGGCGGCGAAGGGAACGTAGCCAGCCGGGTCGGCCATCCAGCCCGTCACCCCGGTCTTCCCCTTGACCGTGACCTTGGACTGCACCTCGTTGCGCCGCAGCGCGATGGTGCGCACGGGCCTGAGTACCTCGATGGCCCGAACATGCCAGCGCATCTGCGGCCGCCAACAGATGCTGTCCAGGATTCCCCGCGCCGCGGAGGGCGTGGGCAGGTCGTAGCTCATACGCTCGACCTTGGCCTCGGGCCGCGTGAAGCAGGCCAGCGGACCCGAGACCCTGACTCGGACGATGGGTGCCATGTGCATCTCCTTGAGGTTATGGACCGAAATGCAGAAAGGTTCGTGAAAAGCCGAGGGAAGGCGACGAGACGACATCGAGAGATGGGACGCGGGCGATCAAAAGATGTGCTCCTCCGCGTCGGGCGGCCGCAGGTCGAGCCCGAGCTCAGGATCGTAGCAGCTCACCCGGCAGGCCCAAAGACGTCCGGCATCGTCCAGGGGATAGATCGTTCCCAGGCCCTCGGCCGTTCGGAACTCGTGCGGGTAGAGCCCGACCTGGTGGCGGCCCGCCAGGCGCATGAGCTCGCGCGTCGGCGGCTCGCCGCGCGCGAGGCGCGCGATGATGTCCGCGCCTTCGCCATGGGGCACGAGCACCGAGCGTGTGCGGTCGTCGATGAGCGCGAAGGCCTCGGAGACCGCGGGAAAGTCGAGCTTCAGCCGCAGCCCCTGGATGCCGGGGCCGTCCAGGTCGCCCTGGTAGAGCTCGTTGAAGTAGCGGCGCATGACCGCGGACGAATGAAGCGACATGCCCTCGCGGCCGAGCATGGCGCGGGTGATGGAGGTGGGGCCCGGATAGGGGCTTGCGCCATCCTCGGGCTCGAAGACCGTCAGCCGTCCGGCCGGAGCGCCCAGGGCGGCGGTCAGCAGGCCGTCGCGGTCGCAGCGTCCGGCCGCCTGCACAATGGCGTCCAGGGGGCCGAGCGCCCGCAGCACGGCCGGAAAGCTCAGATCCACCCCGGCCTCCACGAGCTGGGAACTGACCACCCGGCACGGCTCGTCCGTGGTCCGCAGATGCTCCTTTATCCGCCGGATGACCGTGAGCCTGTGCGCCGCGCACATGCGCGTGGAGAGATGCACGAGCCAGCCGTCCACCCGCTCCCGTAACTGTTCGTACAGTTCGCGCACCTGGCGCTTGGTGTTCAGGATGCACAGGGCGCGCGGCTCCGCGAGCACGGCCTCGGCCTGCCGCGCCACGGACCATGTCTCGCCCTTTTGCGGCCAGACCGGCTCGGCCACGCGGCGCAGATCGCGCACGAGGCGCTCGTGCAGATCCGGTGGGACGATCGGGACGAGGCTGCCGGGTTCCCAGCGGCCGTCCTCGGACGGCGCGGACGCGGGCCGCTCGAAGGCGGGCTGCGTGGCCGTAGAAAAGACGAAATGCACACCCCAGTCGCGCGCGAGCCCTTCCATGATCGAGAGGAGCGGTGTCAGCAGATGGCGCGGCAGGGTCTGCACCTCGTCGAGGACGACCACGGAGCGGGCAATGTTGTGCAGACGCCTGAGGTCCGACGGCCGGTTGGAAAAGATTGTCTCGAAAAAGCGCACGGAGGTGGTGACGATGACGGGCGCGTCCCAGTTCTCCCGCGCAAGGGTGCGGGCACCGTCGTCGTTTCCGAGATGGGCGTCCTCATCCTCGGACGCGATGACGTAGGCCTCGTCGCCCTCGTTCTCCGAGAACGCATGCGGGTCGTGCGCGCGCCGCACTGTGCGCAGGCATGCGAAGTCGCCGGAATGGTGCTCCAGGACGGCGTCAGCTCCGAGGGCCGCGCGGTATTCCGCCGCGTTCTGCTCGATGATGGACAGGTAGGGCACGACCACGATGACACGGCGCACCTCGCCCGCCCGCAAAGCAGCGCGTCTGAGGGCGAAAGCCATTCCGGAGAGGGTTTTGCCGCCTCCCGTGGGCACGGCCAGCGTAAGCAGGCGGCCAGGCAGCGAGGCTGAGGCGAGGCAGGCGTCGAGCACGGCGGCGCGGCAATCCTTCACTGTGCCGGGCGGGCACTCTCCGGCTTTTTGAGAAATGTGGGCGAGGAGGCTGTCGAGCAGCGCCTGCGCGGCGAGCGCAGGCCCGGTCGGCAGCGCGCCGGTCTCAAAGCGCATGCAGTCGCTGCGGTCGGCGTCCACGAGGCAGCTGAAGAGCATGCGCTCGCGCAACTCCAGTGCAAGTCGGTCTGTCGCGCCGGGGGAGGAGGCGGGGACCTCGCGCCCGGCGAGCCGCAGACCGTCGGCCCGGGCGCGCAGCAGGAGCTCGCGACCCATGTCGACGTCTTCAGGGCGCACCTTGTTCATGAAGTCCGATGCCGCGTGCAGCCCCGCGTGGTGCCCGAGGACGGCCAGAGCCTGGTCCCACGCCGCGGTCCCGAGGGCCCCCGCGCCGAAGACGGCATGGGGCGCGGCCGCGGCCGGCCGGCCCGCCTCGGCGTCATGCAGCCGTTGCTGAAAGGCGTCCCGGTACTTTCCCAGGTCGTGCGCGAGCCCCGCCCTGCGAGCAGCCCGGATGAACTCCCCATCCCCCGGCCGCGCCTCTCGCGCGAAATCCGCCGCAAGCCGCGCGACCATCAGCAGATGTTCGCGCAGCCGCTGCCGTCGTATCCGCTCCCCTTCTCCGACGAATCGCGCGTGGTACATCGGTGCTTCTTCGGATGTTGGAGGTACTAGACCACCTTTATATCAACCATACGAAAACGAGTAGCGCATACGGTCGCCGCCTTGTCAAGCCGACCGATCCCCGTGTGCCGTGTCGTGGAAGATGAAGATCATGCCTGGTGGACCCACATGGATACCCGGCATCTCAGGCCGTGGGCTCGCCATCCGGCTCCACGACCGCATGCAGCAGACCGGCCAGATCGTCGGCCGTGGCGAGCGGCGAACCGAGCAGACCATGGCTCAGGCGACGCTTGCGCTCGAGAAGCTCGTGCAGCTTGACGTCGAAGCTGGCCTCGCCGAGCTCGGGGTGGATCGCCATGGGATAGTGAACCGTCACCGCGCGATGCTGCCCGATGCGGTACGCCCTGTCCGTGCACTGGTCCTCCACGGCCGGGTTCCACCAGCGGCTCAGGTGGATGACATGGGTGGCGGCGGTGAGGTTGAGCCCGACTCCGGCCGCCCGGGGTGAGAGCAGGATGGCGTCGAATCCCTTCCGCGCCTGGAATTCGTGCACGCGCTGCTGCCGCAAGGCGCCCGAGACCTCTCCGTTGATGACGAGCACCGGGCCGCAGCCGAGGCGCAGCCGCAAGAGCTCGACCAGGACCTGCTGCATCTCCTTGGACTCGATGAAGATGAGGGCCTTCTCTCCCTGCTCCTTGATCCGGGAAAGCAGCCGGAACATGCCCTGCAGCCGGGCCGAGGCGTTCACGAAGGCGTCCGGAGCGGCGCCGTCCCAGGACGACATGTAGGGATGCAGGGACACGGTGCGGATGGAGTGCAGCGCCTTGAGGACTGCCCCCGGCCCGTCCGCATGCTGCATGGCCGAGACGATGACGTTCTGATAGGCCGCGGCCTGCTCCGGGGGCATCGGAATGCGTTCGATCTCCTGTCGCTTCTCCGGGCGCTCGGCCCAGTGCGTCTCCTTGTTGCGGCGCAGCAGGCTCGGAAACGCCGCGGGCCGTGCGAGTTCGGCCTGGAGGTCCCGAAGCGCCCGCTCGTCCGGACCGCCCTCGGGCATGTATTGCCTCATGAAGGTGCGCAGGGAGTCGAGCCGGCCCGGGTGGGCCGCGTCCATGATGCACCAGACGTCCACCAGAGTGTTCTCCACCGGCGTGCCGGTGAGCGTCAGGGTGAATTCGGCCTTGATCGACTTGGCCATGTCCGTGGACATGGCCCTCGGGTTCTTGATCTTCTGGGCCTCGTCGAAAACCGCAGCCCCCCAGTGGACCCCCGTGAAGGTGATGATCTTGTCGCGTAAGGTTTCATAGGTGGTGAGCACCACGCCGCCGTGGCCGAGTTCGAAGGCGGCGGCCCGGGCCCCGCGCCCGACAAGGCCGCGCAGCTCGCTCCCATGCGCTCGGATGAGCTGGCCGAGCGCGCCGGGGATCAGGAACTTCGCGATCTCCTCTTCCCAGTTGCGCAAGAGCCCCGTGGGGGCGACGATCAGGAACGGCCGGGCCTCGGCCATGCCCGCCTGCTGCTGGTTGCGTATCCAGCTGAGGAAGGCCAAGGTCTGCAGCGTCTTGCCGAGCCCCATGTCGTCCGCCAGGAGAGCCCCGGGCGAGGCGTGCCGCCAATGCTCCTGCAGCCAGGCCAGCCCCTGCTGCTGGTGTTCGTGCAGACGGACGCCGTCGTGCAGCGAGGGCTGCGCCTCGGCCTCCGGGCGCAGCCCCCCCGCCTCCAGGTGGATGCCGAGCTCCTCGATATGGTCGAAGATGATCGGCACGTCCTGGCGTGGAGAGGGTTCGTCCGGCTCGGGTTCCGGTTCACCACCGGAGCCGAACATGCGCAAGGCCTTGCTGACCACCCGAGCGCTTTGCGCCGAGGCGGCCACTTCCTGGCCTTTGAAAGTGACGGTCGTCTTCCCGGCGTCGCGGGCATCGTCGATGCGCACGGCCAGATCGTCCAGATCGGCCGGCGCGACCTCGATCAGCGTTCCCGCTGGTCCGATGGGCATGAGCAGGCTTTGCGGCGGCGCCTCGTCCGGGAGCCACTGCCCCGCAGGCGGCTTGACGTAGAGTTCGGCCTTGGGCAGCCAGACGCCGAGGTAGCGCACACGCTCGCTCAGAAAGAGCGGCGTCTCCTGGAAGATCGAGGCGACCACCTCGTCCGTCACCTCGCCGTAGACATCCTCCAGACGGCTCCTGATCGCCGCGCGCGGGTTGCGCAGGAACTCCCGCTTGCGCTCCTCGCTCTCGCCGTTGACGCGGTGCACGACCTCGAGCGCCGTGCGCACGGCCGGCGGCAGGACCACGAACCAGCCCTGCCCCAGGACGTAGCGTCCCCCGGGCTCCTGCTGGCGGGCGAAGCGCTCCTGGAAGCTCGCGCCGACCACCGCCGGAAGCACATCCTCGTGCGCCGCGTTGCCGTCCTCGCTTTCCACGGCGCGCACGAAGCGCGGAAGGACAGACAGCCCGCCGGGCGCGGCGACGAAATCCAGGCTGAATGCCTCGGGCCGCACGGCGTGAACCTGACGCAGGAATCCTTCGAGCCCGACGTCCGAGGGCAGCATGTCCGCCAGGCGGCTCCACCACAAGAAGCGCTCGTCCATGTCACGGATGGGATCGCGGCGGTAGGCGTCGATGCGCTGCACGATCGTATACAGCGGCTCGGGCAGAAGATGTTCGCGCGCACCGTGGCGCAGGAACACGCCGTCGCGGATCGCACCGGAAGCGGGTATGCCGTTGTCGTAGACGAAGCCGTACTCCAGGCTGAATGATGGCGAGGACAGCGTGCCTCGTGCGACGACGGCGAGCCGCACGGGCGCAGGCCCGGGCAGGCCGAGTCCGGCGAGCTGCCAGGGCTCGAGGACGGCGAGCGCCGCGTCGGGCACGACCACGGATGTCCCCCCATCGTCCGTGGTTGCTCTCTCCTCGTCCACGAGCCCGAGCAGCGTGCCCAGCGCAGCGGCCCGACCATTCGGCAGCTCGGCGGATGCCCGCCACCAGGCCGCAAGAGGCAACGGCGCGTCCTCTTCCGAACAGAAAAAGCGCACGGCCTCGCCCTCGCGCCGCCACTCAAGCCGGATGCCCATGTCTCCCCTCCCGTGCGTGATGCGCCTCAAGGCCAAGTGATGCCGGTGCTGTTCCGTATGTACCTGGCCACCCGGTTCTGCCAGCGATATCTTTCGGAACCGTTGTGTATGATTTTCTCGTCAGGCGTGCCTCGCAAGCTGGCAGCGCCGTAAGTGAGTTTATAAAAATCCGGGGTGACTCCTGTCGGCGTCAACCAGATGCGGCAGGCTCCCGAATGGCTCCATTCGGCGATGGTCAATCCGCCGATGCGCATGAGGAGGACGGATTGGGTGCCAAGAGCGCCGACGAGCTCCCCGTACTCGCCATCGAAGGCTCGCTTCGCCAAGCTCCGGGCCTTGCTGCCGAGCGCCACCCAGGCCTCCGTGATGACCCCCTTTTGCAGGTAGGTCCGCCAGAAATCCCGCCGATACGTCCAGATGGGGTCGGCCGTGGCGGTCAGGATGCGGAAGAAGTCCTCCAGGCTGTTCTCCACCAGCCAGCCCTTGATGACGGCCTTCGCCTCCTCCGGCACGCCCTGCCAGCCGCGCGACACCATGCGGGGATCGCCGAGCCGCTTCAGAAGGAAATCACGCACCCGGTCCTTGTATGACAGCGGGACCCGGCGGCGGGCGAAGGGCATGAGCAGCCCCTCGGCGACCTCCCTGGCCAGGGGAAAGCGCAGGAGTTCCTCCGATCCCGTTCCGATCGGCGCGGCGAAGGCGAACAGCCGCTCGAGCGGCGCGTCCGCCCGGCCGTCGTCCATCATCCTCGCGACATGGGCAAGCAGGCCGAGAAACGCCTGCTCGGCGAATCGGCCCGTGCCGAGGTCCCCGTTCAGCCCCATTGCGTCCAGGAGCTCGGAGACCGGCGCGGCGTCGGCCGCCAGCCTGCGCCAGACCCGTTCCGGGCCGTCGTTCGCGAGCAGGCCGAAATCCCGACGGCGCGCCTGCCAGAGGTGCAGCTTCGGCGAGTCGGACGACGCGAGCCGCTCGTTCAGGAGCGCAAGCCAGTCGGTGAACGTCGCCAGGGTGCGCGGGTAGTGGAGGAGGAGGGCATGCAGCAAGGCGAGGAGAGGACGGCAGGTGCTTTGCGGCGCGAGCCAGGCGGCGTATTCCTGTGCGACTCCCGGCATCGCGGCCAGATAGCCGGGACGATTCGTCGGATAGCTGAAGAGGACCCACGGAGCCAGGCGCAACGCCCTTCGTCCGGCGGCGCGGACCGTCCCGTGGGAATCCAGGGCGCGGGACAGCTCCCTATAGATCTCCTCGAGCTCGAACGGCTTGGGCGGGGTGCTACCTCCGCCCTGCAACTTTTTTGCAACCTCTCGTTCCGCCCGCCCCATGGCCACGGGCGTCGCGGGGCAGCGGAAAGGCGGCGGGCTCCAGCCCAAGAGCGCGTTCCTGAGCGCCACGGCCGGTCCCTCAGTGTACGTCCGCGCGCGGCGCGGCGAGGAGGAAGCGCAGGTCGATGCGCCGGTTCTTCGCGTCCGCCACCGGGGTGTCGTGCGGAATGCGGGGCCGCGTGTCCGCATAGCCGCTGACCCCGAACAGCGGTGCGCCGTCCTGGTTGACGAAGCGGGCGAGATCGGGCGTCCGTTCGAGCATGTGGCGGTAGGTCACCACCGCGCGCTTGGTGGAGAGGTCCCAGTTGTCCTGGATGCCGCCGCGCGAGGACATGGGCACGTTGTCCGTGTGCCCCTCGACGAACACGGCCTCGAGCCGCCCGGGCCTGTAGGCCCCGCCGCACGAGACGGGGGCTGGCGCGTCGCGCGCCCCGGAATAGCAGGGCAGCACCTCGGAGAGGCGGTCGGAGAGCACGTCGAGACTCCTTGCGCCCTGCGCCGGCAGCGCCGCGCTGCCCGAGGCGAAGAGCACGTCCTCCGGGATGTGCAAAAGCCCCTTGTCCTCGTCTATGGAGACCTCGACCCCGGCCGTGTCGAGGCTGCGCTTGAGGTCGCGCAACAGGACGGCCCGCGCCTCCCGGGCGTCGGTCAGCTCGGTGTACTTCTCCTGCAGGTTCTCCTGCTCCTTCTTGGCGTCGATACGCTGCATGTTGAAGTTGATGACGAAGACCATGAGGGTGATGATGAAGATGAAGAGCAGCCCGGACATCATGTCGCTGACCGAGACGAGATAGCTCCCCTCCTCGCCGACGACCGTGCCGCTCTCGTTGTTCCCGCGCCTGGCCATGCGCCGCCTCTCCTAGTTATGAGCGCCGCGCGGATCCGAGCGCGTCGGTGAGGTCGGTGATGGCCCCATCCAGCTCGCTGACCGCCGAGGCGAGCCTGCCCGTCACCTTCTCGGCCTGACCGTCAAGGGAAGACATATACTGACCAGTGGCCTCGGCGAATCCCTTGAGACCGTCCTGCAGCTTGCCGAAGACCGTCGCCAGCGACTCGTCCACCGCCTCGAAGCGCTGGGCATAGCCGCCCCACTGGCGCTCCAGCAGCTCCTGCGTGCCGCGTATCTGCTCCGACGCCTGACGCAGGGCGTCGGCGGATGCCTCTGTCCTGCCAGCCGCCTGCACGAGCGCGCCGTTCGATGTGGTCAGCGAGCCGGCGGTCTGGCGGATGGAGTCCACGGCGGACGAAGCCGCCTGCTGGAAGTGCTGCAAACGATCGAGAATCCCGTTCAACTCCCCGAGCAGGCCGCGCGTCTTGTCCGCGGCGTCCCCGCTCGCCTGGCCGGATTCACGCACCCTGTCGAGGGTGCCCTCCATGGCCGAAACCGCTGCCTGCATGCGTTCGGCCGCCTGTCCGAAGGCAGCCGTCAGATCGCCGTGAAGGAGCTGTCCGGCCTCGCGCACCGTGTCGCCGAGGCTCGAGGTCGCCTCGGCCACTCCGGCAGCGAACTGCCGGCTGCTCTTCTCGTATGACTCCCCGACCTGCGCGGCCATGCGGCCCGCAGTCTGCTGCATCTCGGCCTGGGCGGAGCGCATGCCGTCCAGCAGGGGGAGGAGCGTCTCCTTGAGTCCGGCGAGCGTGCCGGACAGCGCCTCCATCTCTCTTCCCGCCGAGCCGGTCATGGTGGTCTTGAAGCTCTCCACGACGTCCCGCAGCAACGCTTCGGTGCTGTCGCTACGCTCCGAGCGCATGGCCTCCACCGACTGCGCCAGTCGCTCCAAAACCGGCACGAGGCTCCCGCTCATGCGCTGATCGAGCGCATCGGCGATGTTGACCGCGACCTCGGTGACGAATGTCTCCAGGTGCTCTGTCTGCTTGCCGAGCTGCTCGAGCTGCCGTGAGGCGAGGGATTCAGGGGTCAGGCGGACGATGCGCTTGTCCAGTTCCGTGTTCCAGGTGGCGATGAAGCGATGGAGCTTTTGCATCGTCCGCTTCTCATAGATGGAAAAAGCGATCGAGGTGATGATGCCCACGATCGACGTCCAAAAGGCGAGGGACGCGCCTTCGAGAAGCTGCTGGAGCGCATGTTTCAGCAGGGTGGGATCATCGGACGCCAACCCTTTGCCAGCCAGATAGATGCCGCAGACGAGCCCGGCAAACGTGCCGAGGATGCCAAGGCCGGTGAAATAGTTCGGGAGGGCTTTATAATAGTGAAGGTTTATTTCTCCATTGACGACCGTTGATTCGTTGAAATGGCAGCAGGCTTCGTCGGTATTGCATATGTAGGGGCTCGGTTCGGTGGGCCCGGGCATGACCAGTGTTTCGGAAAATTCCTTCCACGAGTGGCCGATCAGTCCATGAGCGGATGCCCACTCCATGAACTCCTGGTAGACCGCCGCGAACCCATGTTGGTCGGGCTGCTCCTTGATGTGGGCGACGGCCTCTTTCAAAAGGCGTATCTTGGGGTTCATCTTCCGCGCGAAGGCAATCCAGGACAAGGCACACCACATGGCGATCGAACCGCACCAGAGACACGACCCCCACGAACTCGTCATGAATTGCGCAATGGCTGCTATCATGCCCTCATGCCCCCTCTCTGAATCCGTCACCAGTCCATGCGGCTTCACGGGCGTTGAACGGATGCGCCATCACCAGAAACCGTGAGCCCCGACGATGCATTTCTCGCTTGCCGTAGCGAAGCAACCGACCTGTCTAGACGAGACGTATTATGGAGCGGAAAAGTGCGTTTTTGCCCTCCCCCTCACGAATGGCCGATAGCAGTTTCCGCCAGAGATGGCGAGGCAGGGGAAACCCTACCTCGTGATGGGGGGATACGCAGTATGCAAAAGCAGCCCGAGATGGGGCGATCTCCCCATGCCTCTCCGCGCTGAAACATACGTCGGAATCGGGATCGAGAGCTCCGAGCGACGCAGCCCCTTCGTATTAGCGAGCCGACTCACGCCGGGCAGAGTTTCGGGAAGTAGTCCTCGAGCACGTGGCTCGGCAGGGCGAGGGTGAGGGGGGCCTTGTGGTGGGCGGTGCGGAGCAGGCCGTCGTCGAGCAGGGCGCGGACCACGTCGCGGGCCTTGCGCTCGGAGGCGTGGATGATGCCGGGCACGGCGGACTTGGCGAGCTCGCCCTGCTCGAAGGCCTGGGTGAGGATGGCGGCCGCTTCGGGAGGGAGCTTCGGACGACCGGGGACCTCGCCGCGGCCGCGGGCCGCGCAGTAGCGCTCGATGTTGCCGCGCACGGCGTCGAGGGCCAGGGTGCGCTCCATGAAGGTCGCCTGGTCCAGGGCCGTCTCCAGAAAGAAGCGGCAGAACGCGGCCAGGGCGCGCTCGCTGAGCGCCCCCCTGCCGTCGTAGTCGCCCCGGCGGGGGCTGTCCGCCTGGGCCAGGGCCTGCTTGTAGGCGGCTTCCTGGCGGGCCAGTCCGCGGCTCATGGTCCACAGGCCGTAGCCGTCCAGCCCCACGCGCCTGAAGAAGGCGTGCGTGACCATGCGCGCCACGCGGCCGTTGCCCTCGAGGAAGGGGTGGACCCAGAGCAGCCGGTGGTGGCTCGCGGCCACGGCGAGAAGGCTCTCGTCGCCGTGCAGCCTGGTGGGATCATAGGACTCGGCGAGGCGGTCCATGAACCTGGGAAGGACTGCGGCGTCCGGCGGGACGTGGCGCATGATCCGGACGTTCTGCGTGCGCAGCTCGCCCGGCACGGTGACCGCGCTGCGCGAGCCGTCCTGCGTGGACTGCAGCAGGAATTCGTCCGGCGCGCCCGCAAAGAACAGGCGGTGGACCATGCGGACGAAGTCCGGTGCGCAGACGTTCGTTTCCGGCTGCTCGTCGAGAAGCCGGTCCACCGCATCCTGCGCCTGCACGTGCAGCCTATGCAGCACCTGCAGGTCGCGTGTGGCCGCGTCCTGCGCATAGTCCTCGGCCAGCCCGCGCTCGATGTCGAGCAGGCTGGTGCGGTGGCCCTCGATGAGGTTCGAGTAGTAGCTGTTCACGTTGCGCAGCACGGCGGCCAGGGTGCGCGCGGTGACGGGATGGAGCCGCCCCGCCAGCCTGGACGACGCCTTGTAGACGTCGAGCGACAGGTCGCGCAGCTCGCTCGTGGCGCGGGGGAGCATGGGATCCATGGCGGATGGCGCAGAGAACATTGCCGGAATCCTTGCCGAAAAGATTATATTTCAACTTGCTGTTTTTCTTTGCTGTAGCATCAAAAGATAAAACGCAACAATCTTTTTTATGCCGGATTATATGCCGGAATAATCCCCTAACTAGTTGGTTGATAGCTTTACACCAACTAGGGTGTAAGAATACGCTCATCCCCATGAAGAACGCACAGCAGAAACTTCATGAAGAATTCGGCCTGTACCTGCGGCTCGTACGCACCAAGAAGCGCCGCTCCATGAACGACATCGCCGGGAAGCTGGGATTCACGAACACGAACTTCATTTCCAGGATTGAGCGCGGGGAAGCGCCCATTCCGATGGACCGCATCCTCCAGTTCGCCGAAGCCTACGGCCTGCCGGAGAATGAATTCTTCCGTCTGGCGGTGGCGACGACACATCCTGACATCTACGAGGCGTTCATCAATCTGCTGAAGCACGACGAGGAGATGGCCAAGGCGGCCGCGCGCTGCCACTCGACCAGGGATCAGACAAAACGGGAGACGCAGGAAGCGCTGCTGCACCCGGGGCTGAAGTCCGCAGCCCTGAAGACAATGCGCGACTTCATGCGCGATAATCAGGATCTGCTTCCAAAGGGCAAACAGTCGAAGAGACCGCACTTCACCAAGGTTGACGAATGATGGTGAGTCGGAAAATCCGCCGCGCCTTTGTCCATGAGTGCGGCGAGAACGGGACCCGATGCTGCGAGAACGCGTTTTCCTACCTCGAATGCATGCCGCCGCACGAATTCGATGCCATCATCACCGACCCGCCCTACCAGATCGGGATTGCTGGGCAGAAGTGGGATTCCAAGCCGCTGCCCATCGACTGGCTTGCCTACCACTTCCACCGCGTCCTGAAGCCTAACGGCAACGTCTTCGTCTTCTGCAGCGATTTCCAGTTCGTGCACTGGTACACGGAGCTTTCAAAGTATTTCACTAACCTGCGCAAGTACGCGTGGTGCCGCAGCAACCCCATGGGGTGGATCAAGGGCCGCTTCATCGAGAGCTTCGAGCTGGGGCTCCACGCCTGCGGCCCCGATGCCTATTTCGACAAATCCAGGCCGTACAGGAACCACAAGGTCACGGGGACCTGCGCCGGAAGGGAGCGGATCAAGCCCGACGCAGACGAAGAAAAAGGCAAAGGGAAAGGCCAGAGATCGCTGCACCCGACCCAGAAGCCCCTTGAGCTCATCGAGGAGCTCGTGACGGCGCTCACGGACATGGGGCATCTGATCCTGGACCCCTTCTCCGGGACGGGAACGTTGGCGGAAGCCGCCACGAAGCTTGGACGCCGGTATGCAGTTGTCGAGTTCCAGTACCGCTATCACAGGGCGGCAAGCCGCAGGCTTAAAAATCATGACTTGAAGTCGACGTAGCGGGACTTTTTTTGCCTGACAATCAATGGACAACGCTGTGATGGATTGATGGTATCGAGCATGCATGCATCGATTTGACTTTTATTTTCCCACGGTGTATATAATATCTGAACGTAAGATTCCTTTACGCACAAGTACCAATCCCAAATCCGCAGTTTTCGTCCTTGCCTTAGGGCATAGACCGCAACTTCCAGCAATCGCCTGAAGTCCCTTCGCAGCTTACGGCTGTTGGATAATCCGACATCGTCGCGCCGTGCGCGACTACCATAAGGAAGATGGAAGGAAACAAAGGAAACTGAAGGAAACCACCAAGGAAAGAAGAGTCCGAAGGAACCGATCTCGCCGTTTCCGCGTTCTGCGGGAGCCAAGGCCGCCGCGCGGCCCGTTCGTACCAGCACCACTTCGTCCATCACACCACCGGCCATGGCCGGAACCTGAACAGCGGCCCGCCACGCCGCTCTATGTCCACGATAAAAGATGCCACACACAGCAGCTCGGGCCCGCGTGAGCGGGTGACCGGGTGTGCCTGTCGGGGAATCCGCCTGCCAAGCGGATGAAAGACGGGCACGGGTAGCGCCGTATGCGTGGAGACGCGCTCGTGCGGTGCGACCGGGGCTGGCCGGAGTAATCCTCCCCTGCCAGGGAGCGTAATCCCGGCCTTCTACCGGATGGGTCCATGGAGATGGGCGACCGTAGCGGTCGTCGACGAAGCAGGTGGAAAGCCTGTCCAGGGGGCGTGGGGAAACTGCGCAACCTGGCCCGGACGGGGAGCCATTCGGCCAGCGATGGCCGTCTGCCGCTATGCGAACGCGGCGCCCAGGCGAAAGCCAGGGGCGGTGAAGAGCTCAACCGTTCAAGCGCCTGTCGGAGCGTCCGCAAGGACGGGACCATGGCGCAACCGGGTAGGTGTCTGGAAGCGGATAGCCCGAGAGGGTGGCCCGAGTGGGACGACGTTGGCAGGGAGCGGTAAGCGGGGTTTTCTATCTTCTTCCCGCTGAAATCCAACAGGGAAAGTATGGCTGCCGGGAGGCGGCGCATACCCTGACCAACCGACCGACCGGATCCAGACTTTGACGTCGACGATGCAGACGGGGAACCTGTGCGGCTGTCGCCTTTAGGCGGGGGCCGGTCGTAGCGGACCGGCAGCAGGCCGCACAGGGGGAGCGTGGGACGATGAGAAGTTTTCCCGATCCGCTGGGCAGCGGAGAAGGAAGCGGCGCAGGTCGGCAATCTGCACGAACGCCGCCTTCGAAAGTCCCGACCCTTGCTGCGTGTGATCTTTTCGTTTCCAAGGCCAGGCAAGCGACCACGAGTCAACGGAGGGGGTGGCACCCCTCCGGCTTGCCGGGCCGATGGAAGCGAGGCCGGGAGGCCGCGCTTTACATCACGACCGGGAGGTCGCCATGAAGCGCATCGCGGACCAGGACGTCCTGTATCTCCTGCAGTATCTGACCACCAATCTCGTCGCCCGGGGCTACGTCAGGCACAGCCTGACCATCCTGCCCCACAAGAAACACGACACATGGGACGGCATCATCCGGCGAATCGCGGACAAGTACCGCACCCGCCGGGGCGAAAGCATCTTCGGCCTGTCGCGCGACCAGCGGGCGCGACGCAAGCAGCAGGGACTGCTCAATGCTGCCCTGGTCTGGTGGCACGACCGGCTGTTCATTCTGGCCACGCAGGGCCGCGACGACGTCGGTCTTCTGGACGGCGAGCGGCTTGCGGCCTGGCCACAGAACAGGGTGCGTATCGACGCCGGACCAGGGCATGTCTTTGAGATCGTCGGGAAGGACGGCCGGGCGACCGTGGGCCTGTCCAAGGACTGCTTCGCGGCCAAGCGAGCCTATTTCGAGGAGCTGGCCGTGCATGCCCCGCTCGAGCGCCTGGCCGCGGCCTGGGAGACGGAGGAGCGGCTGCTGCCGTCCTACGCCGGGCTGTTCGCCCAGAAGCGCAAGATCGTCCGCGCCCTGGTCCATGCGGCCAGGCAGGCGGGGCGAAAGGACGTTGGCCGGGACAGATTCGTCATCGGCTCCAAGCGGCTGATTGCTGCGCCGAGCGTGTGAAGTGAAGCAGAAGGGCGGCCCCGGATCAGCGGGCCGCCCTGTTGTGTACTCCGTCCGTCCTGTCGACGGGGGCTCTTGTCCTAGACGGTGTAGAGACGAGCCTTGTCCTGGGCCAGGGTCGTGTTCAGGGTGCTCAGCCGTGCATTGATCGTCTTGGCGTCGTCCGCCCCTCCGGGCAGATTCTTCTCCGCTTGTATCTTGTTCTCCAGGCTCTTGATCTTCACCTTGGTGTCCTGGACAGCGGTGGTGAGCTTGGCCTTGCTCGATGCGGCCGGACTCACGCCGGCCTCCACCTTGGCCAGAGCGTCCGAGCCGCCCTGCGACGCCTTGGCGAGCTCCTTGCCCCGCACCGAGATCGTGACTCGGTCGTCGCTGTCGCCGTCATGCGGGGAGTCGGGGGCCCCGGAGGACCCGGCGACCCTCTGAGCGGCCGCTTTCGTCGCCTGTTGGACCTGAGTCTGGGACTGCTGTATGTTGTTTATCGTGCTCATGGCGTCCTCCATGAATGCGGTAAAACGTTTCCGGAGTGTTCCTCTGTTGCAAGCTCGATCGTCCCTTCCGCCGATTTCCTTTACCCATCCAGGCCAACATTGCGCATCTGTATACTTCCGGACGCATGACTCCCCTGTGGTCGTGTCCTTATACGATGTCGACGCCACGTCGGCTTGCGCCCGGAGCAGATCCTGTGCAAGCCCCGACACGCCAGGGGAACGCGGAGAAAGAGCGGACGCATTGCCACGGGGCCGCTGCCTGGGGTAGCCTCGGGCCTCCGGTGCGCCGTATACATGAAGGAGATGCAATGAGGATTCTGCTGGTCGAGGACGATGCCGAAACCGCCGCCGCCGTATCCAGGGGCTTCCTGGAGCGCGGCCACGCAATCGACCACGCAGCCGACGGCTCGGCCGCCTCGCGCTTGATCGGCGCGGATTCCTACGACGTGCTGGTCGTGGACCGGATGCTCCCCGGATTGGACGGGTTGACGCTGGTCAGGCGGGCCAGGGAAGAGGGGTGCAGGACCCCGATCATCTTCCTGACCACGCGTAGCGGCATTGACGACCGGGTAGAGGGCCTGCATGCCGGGGGCGACGACTACCTGGTCAAGCCGTTCGCCTTCGCGGAATTGCTGGCCCGGGTCGAGGCGCTTTCCAGGCGGCCGCCTTTGTCCGATGCAGCGACCGTCCTGCGGGTCGGGGACCTGGAGATAAACATCATGGCGCGGACCGCCGCGCGTTCCGGCCGGGCGCTGGGGCTGAATCCCCTTGAATTCAGGCTCCTCGAATACCTGATGCGCAACGCCGGACAGACGGTGACGCGGACCATGCTCCTGGAGCACGTATGGGGATTCCATTTCGTTCCCCGGACCAACGTGGTGGAGACGAACATCAGCCGACTGCGCGCCAAGGTGGATCGAGATTTCGCAAGCGAGCTCATCCACACGGTCCGCGGAGCGGGGTACTGCCTGCATGCGCCCGCCTAGGCTCTTCAGGACCGCCAGCTTTCGGCTTGCGGCGCTGTACGCGGCACTCTTCGCCCTCTCTGCATCGCTGCTGTTCGGGATCATTTACTGGATCGCCAGCCAAGCGCTGCAAAATCAGGTCAGGGATTCCCTCGTGCGCGAGGCCGCGACGTTGGCGGCCGATCAACACCCCGAGGGCCGGGCCGGGCTCGTCCGGGCCATCGACAAGGGGCTGGCCGCAGCGGACACCCCTCCGGCCTACGCCCTGCTTCTTGACGCTTCGAACCGCAAGCTGACGGGCAATCTTCCTCCCCTGGGGCGGATCGAGGGGTTCGGGACGATCCCCCGGCCAGTCCGGGACGACGCCGCGGACACCGAGGAGGAGGCCGAACACGCGATCATCATCTACGGTCTCGCGCTCGCGGACGGGAGCCACCTTATCGTGGGCGAGGACGGATACCGCATCTGCGAGGCCCAGGAGGCCATCCTCCGAGCGTTCGGCTGGTGCATGGCCACGACGCTTCTCCTCGCCGTGGGGGGCGGAATGCTCCTGTCGTCCGGTTTCCTCGCTCGCCTTGAGGCCGTCAACCGCACTACGCGGGCCATTATGGCGGGCGATCTGGACGACCGCATTCCCGTCCGGGGCACGGACGACGAGATGGACCGGCTAGCGGGCAACTTCAACGCCATGCTCGACCGCGTGCAAACGCTCATGGAGAGTCTGCGCCAGGTATCGAGCGATATCGCCCACGACCTGCGCATGCCTCTGCAGCGCCTGCGGCAGCGCCTGGAAAGCGCGCAATCTGAGGAGCGCGACCTCAAGATGTGCCGCGAAGCCTTGGATTCGGCCTTGACCGACACGGACGACATTCTCGACATCTTCGGCGCCATGCTGACCATCGCGCAGATCGAGTCCGGGAGCGGGAAGCGACGCTTCACTGACGTCGATTTGTCCGCCCTCGCGGCCTCCCTTGTCGAATCCTACGAGGCCGTGGCTGAAGACCTGGGGCAGACCCTCTGCGCGGACATCGCCCAGGGGCTGACGGTCCGGGGGGATCACGCGCTCCTGGCCCAGATGCTGGTCAACCTGCTGGAAAACGCCATGCGCCACTGTCCACGGGGGAGCGCGACGACCCTGACCCTGCGCGCGGAGGATGGCCGCGTAATGGTCTCGGTGCGCGACAACGGCCCGGGCATCCCTGAGGAGGAGCGGGAGAAGGTCTTCAGACGATTTTACCGCATGGACCGCAGCCGGAGCACGCCCGGCACCGGCCTCGGCCTGCCTCTGGCCAAGGCGGTGGCCGACCTGCACGGAGCGTCCATCGAACTTTCGGATGGTGGGCCGGGGCTCTGGGTCAGGGTCCGCTTTCCTGCGCCCTGAAGGGAACCGGGGCCTCCCTTCTGCGCCGAGCGCCCGCAAGCCGGGCACAACCGCCCGCCTCCTAATTGCCCCGTAATTCTTCGTCTCCATCCTCTGCGCAATGCGCCGGGCATTCCCGCAGGTCCGCACCCGGACGAGGGCGAAGAGGGACACGTCGGCGCCTGCGAACAGGGGCGTTCAAGGCCCTGCGCCACAGGTCGGGAGGATTATCATTCACTCGTCAGGAATATTTCATTGCGCCTGAAAAGGCTCTCCTGTCCGATATCGGGGAGCGATACGAGAGGAAGCGCATGAAGGACACGTCGGAAACGCGCTACAGGGACCGCAGCGGGCAGCTGTGGCCTTGGCCGGTTTCTTGCGCATGAATTCCATATCGATTCCGTTTCTTGAAAAATGCAGCCTTGTTTTTTCGTTGTCCCACGGGTCGCGACGGTCCGGCCGGGTCCGGCTGCAGTGGCGTAGCGCCTCCGAAACCATGCCGGTTCCGGAGGCGCTACGCCGGGGACGGAGAGGGAGAGGGATCAGGCCGCCTTCCACTGCTCGGGCGTCGGAGGAGGAATAAGGGTCAGCCAGACCCTGGGCGCGATGAAGAGCGAAGCGAAGGTTCCCCAGACCAGCCCGAGGAAGATGGCCAGAGAGAACATCTGTAGCGGCTCGGCCCCGAAGGTGAACAGGGAGACGGCCCCGGCCACCACGGTCAGCACGGTGAACAGGGAACGCCTGGTCACCTGCCGGATGCAGGCATTGACGGTCTTCGCCGTGGCCGGCGCTCCCTCGCGCAAGCGCTCCCGGATGCGGTCGAAGACCACCACTGCCTCGTTTAAGGCGAAGGCCACGACGATGAGCATGGCCGCGATGAAGGTGATGTCTATCTCCAGATGGGCCAGCGCGAAGACGCTCATGACGAAGAGCACGGCGCTGACCACCGAGGCGGTCGAGGCCAGGGCGACGCGCCAGGAGAAGCGCCAGAGGATGAACAGGCCGGTGCCGAGCAGGGAGAGGAGGACCACGAGGACCGACTGGCGCGCCAGCGTCCGGGCCACGGCCGGATCGGCGGTGTTCTCCGCGAAGGTGACGCTCGGGCCGTAGACCTTCCTGAACTGGGCCACCACGCTGTTGACCTGGGCGGTGTCCAGCACGTCGTCGAAGCGGGCCGCAACCATGTTCCGCCCGGCTCCGCCTATGGCCACGGTGGCCGGATCGATGCCGGAGCGGCTGATCAGATCGGTGGCCGCTTCCTGGGTGACTGGCTGGTCGACCTGCACGTCCAGCGCGGTGCCCGCCTTGAACTCGATGTCCAGATTGAGCGGGGCACTGGCCACGCTGTAGGCCCCGGCGAGGAAGAGCAGCGTGCTGGCGGCGATGGCCGTGCCGCCCAGGCGCACGAAATCGGTCGCATGCGACGGCGCGGCCGCCGGAGCGATCAGGCGTCCGAAGACGTGCGAGCGTCCGTCATCGCGGTACCACAGGTGCAGCAGCCAGCGGGCCAGGAGCACGTTCGCCGCAAAACTGAAGAAGATGCACAGCAGCGTCGTGAGGGCGAAGCCCCGGATCGGGCCGAGCCCAGCCAGAAGGAGGATCACGGCGCAGATGAGCACGGTGGCGTTGGCGTCGACGACGGTCCAAAAGGACTTCCGCGCCCCCAGATGCAGGGCGATGTGCGCCGGATGGCCGCTGCCCGCCTCCTCCCTGGCGCGCTCGTAGGCGATGATGTTGGCGTCCGAAGCGATGCCGATGGCCAGCACGAAGGCCACTATGGCCGAGAGCGAGAGCGGCGCGTGCAGAGCCACGAAGGCCGCGAGCAGGAGCCACAGCGAGATCGTCGTCGTCAGGACCGCGATCAGGCCCTTGCCCCGGTAGGCCCAGACCAGGAAGCCGTAGACTGCGCCCAGGGCGATCAGGCCAGCGAACAGGGTGGCGTGCAGGTCGCTCGAGCCCAGCACGCCGCCCACGGTCTCGGAATACTTCTCCGCGAGTCGGACAGGCAGCCCCTTGGCGTTTTGCAGATCCGCGATCACGGGGTCGCCGGCCTTGACCCCGGCGAGTTCCACGCGCACCTGGTCAGCGCCCATGACGTTGACCAGGGGTTCGGACACGCCCTGGCCGTTGGCGATTTCCTCGAGGACCGTGGCCGCCCGCACGAGCTGGTCGTGGGTCACGGCCGCGCCGGGAGCCGGGGGGCGCGCCTGGTAGACGATCTCGTAGCCGCCCTTGAACTCGAGGCCGATGTTGGTGTGCCGCAGCAGGGCGGGAAACGTCGCGGCCATGGCGACGAGCAGCGCCGCGACCACGGTGATGAACAGCCTGCGTTCCTTGCTCATGGGATGATACCTCCGGGATTGTAGTTCGGACCTTGTGCTCACTGCGGCCAGCCGCGGCGCGAAGAGCCGATGGTAGGCCGCCAGGGCCCAGGCGTAGACCGGGCCTTCGAACAGGCGGCGGCAGCGAAGGAGCCCCCAGGCGCTCGCGGCGGCCACGCCCGCCGCTCCGGCCATGTCGAGGGGAAAGTGCACGCCGAGGTAGATGCGGGCCCAGGCCACGGGCAGGCCCAGCAGGGCCAGGAACAGGCCGACCCCGCGCGTCGGCGCGTGCGTGAGGAGGCTGAACGCCACGGCCCACAGCAGGGTCAGGTGGTCGCTCGGAAACGACGGGTCCGCGGCGTGGGCCAGGAAGGTGTGGCCGAGCCCCAGGGCAAAGGGGCGCGGATGCGGCCACGCGAGGCCGATGACCTGGTTGGCGAATAGCCCGGCAAGTCCCGCGGCCGCCGCCCGCAGCATGACCGCCCGCGTGGCCGGAGCGCCCCTGAGCCATCCCGCCACGAGTGTCAGCGGCACGAGCCAGATGGCCTGGGCGGCGAGCATCCGGGCGAGGCCCAGGAGAAGGGCGGGCGGATGCGCCGAGGCGTTCAGCAGCAGAAAGAGAGTCTGGTTGAAATGCTCCATACGCGTCTCCGGGAATGGGGATGGGGGTGCGCTCCCGGAGCAGGCTGCGGCGCGAAACTTAGCGGCGGCTTAGGGGCGGGTTTGGCGGGACGATCCGGTGCTCTTGGCAATGTGCCGTCCGAGAGGACAGACGCACTCCCCGCATACCACGAAAGCGCGGCTTCGGAACCGCGGTGACGCCGGGTCGGCATCTTCACATCCAGGACCACAGTTGCGGGCTGCGCCCGCGTCTTGCCCAAGAGGGGGCATTCCGTGCCATAGCCCCCTCTGCCGCCTTCGGCGGCATTCACCCCTTTGGCGAGTGCTCGTCACTGCGCTGCGCTTCGTTCCGAGCACGATGGGGTGGAAGGATTCGCAGGATTAAACAAACTAGTTAGTTTAAAGCCATCAACCAACTCGTCAGGTCATGCATCACGACCAGCCAGCTGGTTGCTCCGTCCAGGCCCGCAAGTCACGGCATGGGATCCGCATGCGTGTATCCGACCTCGTGCCGGGCAGTCTGCCTTCATTCCACTGGCCGCGCCGCAATGCACACGAGCGACTCGCGCTGTGCCTTTTCAAGCGAGAAGACGACCCACGACGAACTGCAGAACGGCATCGAGAACGAATAATGCCCTTCAGTATTCTTCTTTCTACATCTTTCCGATCGCCCACAAGGCCCATAAAATGCCGAAAAGTGCAATTTATGATACTTTTTATTAAATAAAAATTGGCTTCTACATTGACAGACGCGCATGCAGTGCTACAATGCACCCCGAGTCGGACATGGATTTTCCATGCATGTGCCCTTGGTCCGGCTGGTCGTCTGCACACATTGCCCCAGGAGTGAGCCATGGCAAAATCACTTTGGAGAGGGGGTAGTGTGTTGTATGGATGGCTGCTCGAATCTGAAACTGTTCACGCTTGATGAGGTCGCGACGTTCCTGCGCGTCCATCGCGCAACCGTCTCGCGACTGGTGAAGTCAGGCGAGCTGCCGTGCTGTTCCATCGGCACGCGCAGGCTCGTCCGCGAGCAGGATCTGCACGCGTTCGTTGAAAACCGCATAGGGGTAGTCGCCGGAAGCCGGGACGCCGGAGGAGGCGTCCATGGCTAGTGTCTGGATAGTTACCCGGGACGGTGCCCGCGGAAGGAAGTATCATCTCTACTTCACGGACCCCGTCAGCGGGAAGAACGTGCATCACAAGGGCTTCGAGCGCTGGAAGGACGCCCAGGCCGAGGGGCATCGGCTGCGCGCCTACATCGACACCGGCAGCCTGGGCGAGCTGCGCCAGGCCAAGGAGCGCAACCGCCCCCTGACCGTCGGGGACGTGGCCGAGGCCCTGGCCGCGGACTGGGAGACCAGGGCTGTCAAGGGCAGGCTGAGCCCGAAGACGCTTCAGGGCTACAAGGACTTCCTGTCGCTCGTCGTGCGCGACTTCGGGGACAGACTGATCATGGAGCTCAGCGCCGAGGAGGTCGAAGCCTACCACATCGCGCTGCTGAAGAAGCGCACCCCTGTCACGGCCAACCGCCGCCTGTTCGTCCTGAAGCAGGTCGGCAAGAAGGCGGCCGCGCTCAAGGCCGTGGCGGGCAACCCTTATGCGGCCATCACCTACGCCTCGGAAGCGAAGCAGATGCGCACCCGCCGCCTGTCGCCCGAGGAGGCCGCACGGCTCGTGCGCGCCGCGGCGGACAAGGGCGTTCGCAGGTACATGCTGCCCATCGTCCTGCTCACCCTGGACTATGGGGCGTCGCGCCAGGAGCTGCTGGACCTTTCCTGGGACAGGGTGGACCTGGCAGAGGGCGTCATCACCTTCATCCGCACCAAGAACGGCGTGGTCAGGACACGGGATCTGACCGAGCGCTGCCTCGCGGCGCTCGCGGACTGGAAGAAGCAGCAGCGCGGACAGCGCGAGCGCCGAAACGTGACCCGGCCGTCGTCGAACCTGGTCTTCTGCCATTCGGACGGACGCCGTTTCTCGGACTTCCGCTCCGCCTGGCGGGGCCTGACCAGGGCGGCCGCCCTGGTCGACTACCGCTTTCACGACAATCGCCACACCTACTGCTCGAGCATCGTCAACGTCGGCGGATCGCTCAAGGACGTCATGGAGATGATCGGCCATCGGGACATCCGCTCGGCCAACCGCTACAGCCATCTGGAGCGGGAACGGGTGGCCGACGTGCAGCGGCGCGTGGGCGAGCTGTACGCCCGTGTCGGCGAGAGCGACGGGGACGAGGGGTGCGGGAAGCGCGGACGCAGGAAGGGCGCGGGCGCCCGCGGTTCGCGCGGTCGGGGCTAGCTTCCTACATATATCCTACATAATCGCCCGAGCACAAAAGAAACGGCCGGATGGCTTTTCGCCAACCGGCCGTAATTCTTGGGGTAATCTGGTCGGGATGAGAGGATTTGAACCTCCGACCCCCTGAACCCCATTCAGAGCGACTACTTTAACTATCTAAAATAACAGGATATTTTTTATGATAGCACTACAATTTCTGCCTTTTTCAGGAGGTTTGTAGTGCGCATCCGTAGTGCAGGGCTGATGTGGCGGCAAGCCCCGCACGACAAGGGCTGCGGGGCGATAAAGTCTTATCGGAAAACGACGTCGAGAGCTAACAAGTCGGCTCCATGATCACCACGCGTAGAGCCATCGGCCAAAACGAGCGCTTTCCCCTTGTTCCTTTCCCCTTCTTTGGGACTGTTTTGTCCATTCGCACTGTAGAGAGAAAAAGGGGACCACCTCTGCTTGCTCGCACTGAGCCGACTTTGACGCTGGTACATATGGCGGCCTCGCTAAACTATTCGGCTTAGCTAGGACAGCCTCTATTTTTTTTAGAAATAAACAGTATCTTTAAATTTATTTGGGATTATTTCAAATTTAGCTGAAATTTCACTACTTTTCTCTAGTAAAGGTTGGATAACTTTATCGATACGTTTTTCATATTTAGACAAATTATCAAATTTATCTTCGAGTGGCTTATACCCCCCCGCCAAATAGTAAATCGTTATAGCTTGCTGCACTTTTTCATGTATTAAGCCCCCAGCAGCAATCATAGAAGCAGTACGTACCTTTTTATCCGATATCTTTGAAAGGGCTAGCCGTAGCATCCACTGCCCACCCTTTAGGAATCCACGTAGAACCCAGCCATCAAGGCGAGCAGAACCATAGTTAAGATATCTTGTTATTCTCAATTTCCTGTCTATAAGATCATGATAAGAATCAAGCGCTGCATAGGCTGTCTGTAATTTCTCTTCAAGTCCATCGGATTGAACGTTGGAGTATTCTCTTAACGATGAAAGTGATTTTTGGAAAATTTTAAACTGTTCTGATTCTCTGAGTTCTTTTAATGTTTCTGTTGAGATAGTTTCGAGAATTGACTCATACATTTTGTTTCCACTTCTTGTAAAATCAATGCCTACAGGAGTCTCTACGAATTCGTTTTGCTGATCATTTTTACCTAATATTTGCCGATCTCCTTTTAGATGTTTCGGGTATATCGTATCCGCACCGGTGAGCATAGGCATTGTTGCTCGATAATATGCCTCCTGATATTCTGTCACTGGTTTGGCTATTTCACTCCAGACATCTTCACCAACAACATGTTTTATTGAGTCGTTTGATCGCGGAAACAAAAAAGATTGTGTAATACACCCTTTTTCTTCCATTCGAGAGATAATTGCGTCAGCAACAATAGTTGCATGTGGACCGAGTTTTTGAAGGAAAGAAATGTTATTGGTCAAGGACAGAATATTGGATGAATAAATCTTTGAAGCCCTGCTTAGATTATAAGCAACTGTATTGCTGGATTTATTTAGTTGAGTTAAATCGTTATCATTAAGAAATGTATCACTGTCGGATTGAAATCCAGGATTGATAGAGTTTCCTGTCCGCAAACGTTCACGCAATTCGATCAAGTCTAAAAATTTTTCATTTTCTATCCTTCTTGCAACAACAATAGATTCTCTACTTATATATCTTGTTAATTCCTCCTCTCTCTGGAAAACTCGTCTAAGATTTGGGGTATTTACTATAAGCGAATCAGTAAGCAATATTTGATCATGGAATAGCAATGCGTGTTTCAGATGCGCAAGAAAACTCTTGTAACTATCTTCAAAAGCACCAAATTTTGAAGAATTGTCTGCAAAAAGCCAAAACGACGGTATCCTATGTGTTATACTTTCCATTGTTTTTTTCCCTTCGACCCCTATGCGATAATTTTATATTAACAATTTTTCTAACGATTTAATCAGCCGACCACAACGGAGTGCGGCGTTTGCGCAATAATGGCGAAGCCATGCGCAAAATGCCGCGCAGAGTTGTGGGTCGGCTGGATGTGATTGTTGGGCTATGGATCATAGGGCGACTTCCAATTTGCGACCACTTGTAATGGAAAATACATTAACATTTCGAATCTGTCAGAAAAACTAGTAGCACATCCCAAGGAAGCTTTCGTATCAGTGTTGTTTGAATCCGCTGATTGCCATGCGCTACCACGTTACAACGTATTCAGCACGTTTTTGAAGTTTTCAAGGCTGGCTTCAATAGACTCGATGATTTCTTCTGCAAGGACTGCTGGTTCAGGGAGGTTGTCCAGGTCTGCGAGGCTGGCGTCTTTGAGCCAGAAGATATCCAGACTGGTTCTATCTCGGGCAATGACTTGGTCATAGGTGTACTTCCGAAATCGCCCCTCGGGATTTGAGCCTTCAGACCATGTATGGACAAGCTCGTCCCTGTTGGTTGATCGGTAGCATTCTATGAACGGCACAAGATCATCATATGTGAGCGGTTTGCGCTTAAGGGTGTGGTGGATATTCGTTCGGTAATCGTAGAACCAGATATCCTTGGTCCACGGTTTTTTGCTGGCTTCCTTATTGTCGAAGAAGATGACGTTCGCCTTCACTCCGTGGGCATAGAAGATGCCAGTGGGGAGCCTCAGGATGGTATGAAGGTTCGTCGTCTTCATCAGTTCCTTACGGACAGTTTCGCCACCGCCGCCTTCAAAGAGGACGTTGTCAGGCACGACTACAGCCGCCTTGCCCGTGCTCTTGAGCATGGAGCGGATGTGCTGGACGAAGTTGAGCTGCTTGTTGCCTGTCGTCACCCAGAAATCTTGGCGATTGTAAACGAAGTCTTCTTTCTCCTGCTTCCCCTCTTCGTTGGTCACCATCATGGTGCTCTTTTTGCCAAAGGGAGGGTTCGTCAGCACGTAATCCACGGTGCTCGCAGGTGCGGATAGCAAGGCATCATCAGGTAGAATGGGCGGTTGTCCGTCGATGGAGCCAATGCCGTGGAGCAAGAGGTTCATCAGGCAAAGTCTTCTTGTGTTGGGAACGATTTCGTTGCCAGAGAAAGCCCCCTCTTTCAAGTACGCCACTTGGGCCTTGTCGAGTTGCCCTTTGTATCTGTCCAGGATGAAGTCATATGCTGCGAGAAGGAATCCGCCTGTGCCGCAGGCAGGATCGTTAATCGTCTTTCCCGGTTCAGGGTGCATGCAATCGACAATCGCCGTGATCAAGGGACGTGGTGTAAAATATTGTCCCGCGCCTGACTTGGTATCTTCGGCATTCTTTTCTAGAAGCCCTTCGTAGATGTCGCCTTTTACGCTTGCCCCCATCTGGGCCCAGGACTCCTTGTCGATCATGTCAATGACCTTCGAGAGCATGGCCGGGTCCTGAATCTTGTTCTGGGACTTAGTAAATATCTGGCCCAGCATGCCTTTCTGCTTCCCCAACTCGCGCAGAGTCTTGATGTACTGGGCTTCCAGTTCAGCGCCGCGCTGCTTCTTGAGGCTGGGCCAGTCCAGTTCTTTGGGAATGCCGATATCCCGTTTATATGGTGGGTTAGCATACTCATCCGCCATCTTGAGAAAAATCAGGTAGGTAAGCTGTTCGAGATAATCTCCATAGCTCACGCCTGCATCCCGCAGGACGTGGCAGAAGCTCCATACTTTTGCGACGATCTCTTGTGAGGTCATTTTAAATCCAACAGTTACAATGTCTCATACAGTTCATCGACCCATTCATAATGTCTAAAGCTTGCAATAAATCTTTTTGCAAAAACAGAATACTCTGCTTCTGGCCGCATCTTTGTCTGTATATCTCGGAAACGGCTGGAATATGTTCGTGCAGCTTGACGATCACCATTTTTCTTATCTTCGTAGGCCTCATTAGCCTCCTCAAGCCAGCTCTTGATCTCTTCTCCAAGTAGACGTCTCTCTTCAGCCGTTCCTTCATGATCAAGATGATACAATTTAATAGAGGCTTTAACACGCTGGACACAGTCAGGATCATCAGGAAACTTGCAGCAAGGTTTACCATCTGAACGATAATCTAAAAGAGAAGGATCAGCGGAGTTACAAGGATCAAGTAACAACGGCTCCTCATTCCTTTCGTCACCAGGATTATATGCACGTTTTTTTTCGTCTTTTAATGGAAAGTAATCGCCCTTCCCTTCAGTCTCACCAGTCGCTGGGTTCTTGCGTCGGCTATTGCAAAAGGTACATGAATAGCGAAGATTCTGTTTATCAAAAGCCAGCCACCAGTACCCTGGATGCTCTCGTTCTGTATCTTGTACATTGCCTTTGGGGCGGTAATGGTCAACTGCATCGTCCGAGCGAATCTGTTTCGATTCACAATACCAACACTTGTCATGAGACAATTCTGCCAAGCTATCTTTCGCTTCACACCAGATATTAGCTCTATTTTTTAGCTTGCACACCCCTGTTTTCACGTCTTCAAGAGCCTTGTCGGCTTTATCCTGCCAATCTGCTGGCAAACGAAGACGTCTGATGTCAATTGAGCGCATATTACTCCGCATCCTCCTCAGACTTAGCAGCAAATCGCTCTTTTAAATAATCACGGAACTTCGGATCGCGGGCTTCGTGCCTGAAACCATAAGGCCTGAGTTCTTTTTCGATCCTAGCAAGCTCTGCCTTTTCATCAGGGGAAAGAGGACTATCTTTCAAGGATATCTTCCTTCTATTTTCAAGCAGATTGAGAGTATGTCTGTCCAAAGCAGCGTCTAGCCCAAACATATCGCTGGTCACGATTCCAGAATACCCCATGCCCCTGGGATCCTCAGCCGGGGTGTGAACAGTGGTTTCCAAATCGGTCTCTGATCGCTTGAGGATTTGAACCTGTTCCTTGACCAACTCTGCTATGGCTAGAGGGTTGTGCGTTGTAAATAGTATATGGCTACTTTCGTTTCCTTCATCATCTGCGCCGACAAATTTCTTAAGGTGTTCAAGATAATCGGCGCTCCACCTTGGATTAAGGTGGGTGTCTGGTTCATCGAGGAGGAACAGGCTTTGATCTTCAGCTGTAAAACAGAGAAGACCAAGAACAGTAAGGAGTTGTTGTTCACCTTCACTGAGTTCCCGGAAAGTGACCTTTCCTTTGCCATCTCGTAGACGAATTTTTATTCTTATTTCCTCAATCATTTCAGAAACAAAGGTGCTTTCGATGTCTCGGAATAATGACCTGGGCTCACGGTCACCGACGAGCGTTCGAAGCGCATTCATGTCCTTTACAAAGAGGTAGAGGAATTCTATTCGGCTTCTGTTCCAAAGAGTTATTTGCTTTTCACGGGTGATACGGATCGGTGCGAGAGCTATGTCATAGAGTCGGGCAAGAAAATCTTTGACGACTCCTTCCGCTCCCCAAAAGCGATTATCTCCATTTTTTCTTTTGCTATTTGCCCATCCTGGTTTTTTTAGAACGAGCAAGACAGATTCAATACCATCAACAGGGTCAAGGAAAAGAAGCTTATTAAGAAAATCCTTAATCATTTGCTCATGTTTGAGGACAAATGCCAAAAGCACGAATTGACTATGAATGGGAAGTGCAAAAAACAGTCTTTTAAATCCTGGGTCTTTTCCCGCTCTTAATTCCTTATCATATTTCTCTAGGTAGGGTTGGAATATTTCTTCCATTCTTCCTGCATACCCAGAGTAGTACCCAAAAACATTTCGTGGAAGATATTCTTCTTGATGTTTGATGAATTGAGTTAACGGCAGCGTCTTCCCTTGAGCAAAAATAGATTCAAACTTGTCTTCCGAAGTGCTCAGTGGGAGATTTGATTGCACTTGTTCTGCCAGACCGCGGACCGAAATTCGATAGGCATTCTGAGCCCTATTTGGATCAGCATCAATGGCGATCAGGTTATTCTGGCATTTGTAAATGAGCTTATATTTGAAGGTTGGCATTCGTGATCCATTGAACTCATGGATCATGATGAGGTCACGGAACAGGGTCGCAAGAGCTTCGAGCACATTTGATTTGCCTGTGCCATTCCACCCAATAACCACAGTCACCCAATGATTTTCATCAAAGTCAATGGTGACCTCCTTGAGGTTTTTGAAATCTTCGACCCAGAACCAATCCAGGCGCATTGTCTAACCCTCGGCAGCTAAACGGAGCCAGTCTTCATCGCCCCTGCGCTCAATTTCGATGGTCTTATGATCGAGTCTTTGTTTTAATTCTTCATACAGTTTTTCAACCTCATCTGTAGGCGTTCCATCGCCAACACCACATTGGCGGAATACATCTTGGGCACTAAGCCAATCTTTGGTAGTGGCAAGAACGTCTATTAAGTTCGCCATGGTAATCCTCTTGGCTTTCGTTTTCGACTTCCGTGTCCGTTTGAGCTTGGGAGCGTTCTTCCGCTCCTGCTTAATTCTTTCGAGAAGCTTGGAGGCTGGTTCGTCGTTCGGGTTTTGAGAAACAAGATTTCCTGAGAAAGCTTTTTCCAAAATTGATTTTCGCAACACTTCACATTGCTTTAGTCGTATTTCAATTTCCAGTTCTGATTCTATACTCGAAGACATCCTATCCAAAAGCATGAAGGTGATTTGCTCCTGTTCTTCGAGTGAGCAGAAAGGGAATGGATACTCAACGAGCTTTGCACCATTGATATTTGATTGGTTTACACCATCACTCTTTATTTGGTCCCCATGATTTTTTGCTACGGGAGAATTAAGAAAAAAATTTAGGTAGTCTGAATTTACTATAGTCTTTATTTGGTTGATTCTTATGAGGTATCCAGCGAATAACGCAGGGGAATTGGCCTTATAGACAGCTGTTTTTCCAACTAGTTCAGGACTATTTGTTCTATTAAAAAGGACATCTCCAGATGTTAGTTTGTATTTCGAATATTCGTCCTCGTCGTTGGTGAACATGAGGTCATCATATGTGAATTCCCCATTTTGAATGTTTCCCATTCTAAGCACAGGGTATTTTCCTTGCTTGTTGGACTTGGCAGCAGTTCCATATTCGACGCCACAGGTTATATATCCAAGTCGCCCCCACCCCCACCACTCGGGCAGTCTCGGCAACGCCTTCAATTCCTCTTCACTGATCGTAGCAAGCGTCTTCAGCCCCTTAGGCTTGGCTGGTTTTTTGCCGAGCCTGCCGTCCGCTTCCCATTGAGTGACGTCTTTCTCCCACTGTTCCAGTTGCTTCTTGAAATACTCCACGCGTTCCTTCTTCACTCGTTTGAGAATGGCTTCGCCGGATTCGAGTTTGTCAGCGTTTTCCTTGCGCCATTCCTCGGTCAACTTACCTTCAAAGGCGTGCTTGAGAAGCGACTGGCGATACACCCCAAGTTGTTCTTTGGCTGTAATGAGATTTTCAACCCCAGCGTCCAACTCCGAAAAAAGTTCTTCGATCTTAGCGACAATGCGGTTTTGTTCGTTTAAAGGAGGGAGTGCAAAATCAATGCTCCCAAGCCGATTGAGGCTAACTCCTAGAACAGTAGTTCCACTGGAACGTTTCACGACTTCTTTTTCAAGAGAAAGAAATAGATAATACACGAATTCAGATGTAATTCCTTGGAATCTATTTACAATCTTTAAGTCCTGATTGATCGCTGCAGGTATTTTTAGAATAGTTGCTTTGCCTGGAGAAATTCTGGTTATAAGAATGACGGAGCCTTCTTTGGCAATTTGGGTTGCACTGTTGTCAACGCCATCCTGTGTTATAGAGTCAATGGAGCTGTATGTATATTTTTCTTTAACATCTTTTACAGATACCCACTTGATATCGCCTCCCCAAAACAATGGATTGTTCTTGTCAGGCGTTCCACCGCCAGAAAAAGTAAATACTTCGGAGAGGGTTGTTTCAATCCAACCAGTTGGCAATTTATTACTCATTTATACAGCCTTTAAGCGGCAAGTTCTTCATTCATTTCAGAAATCATAGAATCCATATCTTCCCCAAACAACTCCCACATGCGCCCCAATCCGCCTTGTCCGTCAAAAGGGGCCAGTTCCAGGTCATCCCGATCCATATGGAACGAGCAAGAGATGTGGTCCCGGATCATCCGCAGCCAGGTCATCTGCTCTTCATCGAACTTCGAGCCGCTTCCTTGATGGCGTTTGAAAATCCAGCGCTTGAAGTTTTCTCGCACCGTGTCACCATAGGGGGCGATGGATGTGTCCAAGCCGCATACACGTCTAATCAAAGACACCAAGGCTGTCAGTTCATTTTCAGGCGACTTTCCAGTCACTTTGTCCAGCAAGGCGTAGGCGTGCCAGATACGAACCGGAGCCAGCTTGGGCTGGTCGGTCTTCAACTTTGTCAGCAGGGTTTTCACCATGTCGTAGGTGACTTCCCTGCGGCGGTACGGCTGGTCAAAATAGATGCTCAGCGCGACAATCTCGTCCTTGTGCTCTTTGACATATTCCGCAAACTCGGTGGTGAGCTTGGTGGCGTTCTCAATGCTGTCGCCTTCCCACTCGGCCCGAAGGACCGTATCGAGATTGTGGTTGTCAATGGTCTGCTCATGCTCCCTTCGGATCGTGTCCAGCAGTTCGCAGACCTCGCCAGTGAACACCGTGGTCGCGTTCTTGACCAATTCTTGCCTGGCCTTGGTGCTCTGGTCTTCCGTAGGCTCCTGTTCGTCCGTGAGGTTGAATTGCTCCCGCGCCTTGGTGTCGATCTTGTCGGGGTTCATGGCCCCCAGCAGGTCTTTTGTGATTTGCGAGAGGGGAACCCCGTCCGTTTTTACTTCGATGCGCTTCTGATCCTCGGGAGTGAGCTGGTGGTTCAGTCGTGTCAGCCTGCTTGCCAGACTGGTCAGGGTGTCGTCGTCCGTCGCGCCCATCATCACGCTCATGAGCAAGTCCTTCAGCGAGACGGTGGGTTTTCGCTCCAGAGCGCGACTATCCGTCTTGTGCGACTTGGTGACGCCGATGGCGTCTACGATGACGAAATGCGTCTTGTTGCTGGATGCCGAAGGCGTGACCTTTTTCAACCCGTCATAATCAAGGGTTCTGGTGCCGCGCCCCTTCATCTGCTCGAAGTAGTTCTTGCTTCGAACATCGCGCATGAAGAGAAGGCACTCCAGGGGCTTCACATCCGTTCCCGTGGCGATCATGTCCACAGTCACTGCGATGCGGGGATTGTAGCTGTTCCTGAACTGCGCCAGGACGGACTTCGGGTCCTCATTGGCTTTGTACGTGACCTTCTTGCAAAACTCGTTTCCCTCGCCGAATTCCTCACGAACGACTTTGATGATGTCGTCCGCATGGCTGTCTGTCTTGGCGAAGATGAGCGTTTTGGGCACTTCGCAACGTCCTGGAAAGATGACAGGCAGCTTGTCTTTGTATGTCTTGATGATGTTGCGAATCTGGCTCGGGTTGACCACTTCCTTGTCAAGTTGCGTGCCGGAATACTCCTCATCCTCGTCTTGCTGTTCCCAGCGTTTTTTTCGAGAGAGCCGGTTCCTCTTCTCAATGGATTGGTTAGCCTTGAGAACTGCTCCCTGCTTCGTAATCTGCGTCTCGATGGTGTAGACGTCATATCCGACGTTCACCCCGTCGGCGACAGCGTCCTCATGGGAGTATTCGCTGACAACGTTTTCATTGAAAAAGGCAAAGGTGCGCTTGTCTGGCGTAGCGGTCAACCCGACCAAGAAGGCATCGAAATAGTCCAGAACCTGCCGCCAGAGATTGTAAATAGAGCGGTGGCACTCGTCGATGACGATGAAGTCGAAAAATTCGATGGGAATCTTGCCGTTGTAAGCAACCGGAATAGGAGCTTTCGGCCCCACATGCTCAGCGGGATTAGATTCTTCCGCAGCCTCGTCCAGCTCTACACCTTTCAAGATGGAGTAGAGACGCTGAATCGTTGAAATGCAAACATGAGACGAATGAGGGATGTAGCTGGATTTAAGCCGCTGGACATTGTAGAGGCGGGTAAAAAGATCGTTCGAGTCATTCGGCGTAAACGCCATGAACTCCTGCTCCGCCTGCTCCCCCAGGTTCTTGGTATCGACCAGAAAAAGAATTCGCTTCGCATTGGCGTGTTTGAGAAGGCGATACACCGAGGTAATGGCGGTGTACGTCTTTCCGGCTCCAGTCGCCATCTGCACGAGAGCCCTGGGCTTTGCCAGCTTGAACGAGCCTTCGAGATTTTGAATTGCTCTCTTTTGGCAGTCTCGGAGCCCTTGTGTTGGAAGAGGAGGCAACTTTTCGAGTCGTCCCCTTAGGGTATCATGTTGCGCCAGCCATTCTTGAAATGTCTCTGGTCTATGAAAGCTGAACACCTCTCGGGAACGAGGCTTGGGATCCCGCTGATCCCGAAAAATTGTGATTACCCCTGTGCTTTCATAGATGAACGGTAGCGGAAAATTGTCCTTAACCCACTTCAGTTGAGCGTTGGCATATTCCTCTGATTGCTCCGCGACATTGACGAGGTGTTGTCCTTCCTCTTCGCGCTTTGCTTCGATGACGCCGACAGGTTTTCTGTCAACAAAGAGGGCATAATCAGCTGGCCCCACATCCGTTGGGTATTCTCTGACTGCAATACCCAGCCCAGCATTGAAATTAATTTTCTTTTTGTCCTGAACCACCCAGCCGCACTCAGCAAGCATTTTGTCGATAGCGTCCCGTGCTTTCTGCTCTGGGGTTTGATTGGGTTTGCTCATGGGTGGAAGAACGCCTTTTATATGTAGCTGTAGTCGCAATAGGAATCACTGCCCTCGGCAGTTATACGAGAGGATGGCCCCCATCCATTGGACAAATTGGCGGCCCCTATAAGGCGTAATCTAGCTGCTGCCTATGCAGCTCACCAGGTCAGAGCAGGGGGCATCACTGCCCGACGGATTTCTTCGGCCCATCTATACTTCTTTAGGTGTCCACCCGTCCAGACTCGAATGGGCCGACACTCGTTGCAAAACCGAATCTCAGGCGCCTGCGTCTACTCCTGGCGAGGGCACACGTCGTGGGCACTGCGGTCGAAGAGGCCGGCATCCTTGGCCATCTCCATGTTGTAGCGAGTTTGGAGGTTCAGCCAGAAGTCTGGCGTGGAGCCGAAGTAGCGGGCCAGGCGGGCGGCCGCGTCCACGGTGATGGCGCGCCTGCCATGCACAATGTCGAGAACTCGCTGCAGGGGCACGCGCAGGGCTATGGCCAGGCTGCTCTGCGAGAGCCCCAGAGGTAGGAGGAACTCCTCCATGAGGATTTTGCCGGGGTGAATCGGCGGCAGCTTGTCGGTCATGATCCCTTTTCCTAGTGGTAGTCCACAATTCTCACGTCCTGGGCATACCCGTCCTGCCACACAGAGCAGATCCGCCACTGATCATTGATGCGGATGCTCCACTGTCGGGCCAAGTCGCCTTTCAGCTGCTCCAGCCGGTTGCCCGGCGGCAGCCGCATGTACTCCAGACTCTGGCTGCTTCCAGCATGACGAGCTTGTGCCGCGCCACTGTTTGGGTGTCCAGCGGGTAGCTTGCGGCTCTGCTCTCAGCGGAAGATACGTCCGCTTCCTTGCGTTTGAAGAACCTAATCATGCGCGGCAGATACCTGCCATGCGTTTAACCATCAAGCGTTCGACATCTGACAGGAAGATGGAGCGCGGAATGCCCCGGCTGCGTCCGCAACCGGAGAAATGACAGACTCCAGAGGCGGGCCTTGGCGGTTTCTTGGGCCGTCAGGGCTTCGCCACAGAGGAGGATGTCTTCGCCAAGCAGATCGAGAAGGTAGGCCAGGAACGTAAACGGTCATCGCGGCCTACCAGAGGCGGAGCATAACTTACAGCCAGTTCTACAAGTTCAAACGTCGTTTCCAGCGTACGGCCTGGAAGGACTCAAGGACCTGCCTCTCATTCCGAAGTCCCATCCGATGACCACATGGAGGTAGTCGCACAAATCCTGGAAATGAGTCTGGCCATCCAGCACGGGGCTGCGTGCGCCTGTCGGAGCTACCCAAACAGGCTGGCCCGCCTGTCAGCTCCCCATCCATCCTAAATATCCTCATCAAGCACGGCATGGCCAGAAAATACGACCGCTAGCTAAACCACAACAGCATGGAACGGCCCCACCGGGGCTATCGGGACATGGGATGACGTCCATTGATGCCATCAACCACCGCGAATCTGTCAGGAAAGAAGGATAATAGGATACCGCATAGCCATTTGGATCAGCCCTACATCTCGGCACTTTCCCGGAGGTTTTGTAGAGCGAAAGCGTACAGCGGGAAGAAAAGAGACCATTTCAAGATAACAGCTTTAAATCATGAACAATATAAAAATTTCTTGAACCGCCGCTCACCTGAATCAGGGTCAGGGCGGCTTATTTCAAATTCAGGGCAACACATCCAATGGTCTTGAATTACAGTATTTTTTATTTAAAAAGCCCCACCTTCTGTCACTGTTCCCGAAATTTTGTAGTGCAAAAGCGTAGTGCAAAAAAAGAAGGCCGCCCTTTCGGACGGCCTAACCTATTGAAATAACTGGTCGGGATGAGAGGATTTGAACCTCCGGCCCCCTGAACCCCATTCAGGTGCGCTCCCAGACTGCGCTACATCCCGACGCAGGGGGATTCGTGTAGACTTTTCGCAGGGGGCTGTCAACGAGAGATGTGAAGTTTTCGTGCGGGAGGGGCCCCGGCTACCGACGAGTGCGGCCCGGAAGTGCGGCCCGGCGCCCGTTTTTCCGGCGTGTCCGGCGTCCGCCGCGCCCTGCTCCCGGCCCATTGCGCCCGCCGTTTCGTTGCGCCGGGGGCGAGCATCACGTATGTACTGGGCCGGTTTCGGTGCCTTTCGAACCTCTACGCGGGAGTTCTGGCGTGTCGTCGGAGAAGTCGGCAGGGAATTCACCGGAGCGGTCCGCCTCGGTTCCGGGCGGGCAGTCGAGCGGGAAGCCGGGCGGACAGCCGGACGGGCAATCGGCCAGCCTGGCGGCCGACAGGCCGCACGCGGAGCCGTCCGCCGAATCATCTGCTGCGTCTTCCACCCCCCGGGCGGCCGGGCGGCCGGACGGGGACAGGCCGGTGCTGGTCACCGGCGCCACGGGCTACGTGGGCGGGCGGCTGGTGCCGCTGCTGCTCGAGCGCGGCTATCGCGTGCGCGCCGTGGCCCGCACGGCGGGCAAGATGCGCTGCCGCCCCTGGGGCGGCCACCCGAACGTCGAGCTCGCCGAGGCCGACGCGCACGACCTTTCCGCCATGCGCGAGGCGGCGCGCGGCTGCGGCGCGGCCTTCTACCTCATCCACTCCATGCGGGCGCGCTACGACGACTTCGCCGCGGCCGACCGCCACGCCGCCTACACCATGGTCCGCGCGGCCCGCGACGAAGGGCTCTCGCGCATCATCTACCTCGGCGGCATGGGCGAGGATTCCGCGGACTTTTCCGAGCACCTGCGCTCGCGCGCCGAGATCGGGGACATCCTCTCCCTCGGCCCGGTGCCGGTGACCGTGCTGCGCGCCGCCGCCATCCTGGGCTCGGGCAGCGCTTCCTTCGAGATTTTGCGCGGCCTGGCCGAGCACCTGCCGGTCATGCTCGCGCCGCGCTGGGTGCGCACCCGCTCCCAGCCCATCGCCGTCAGCGACGTGCTCGGCTACCTCGCGGGCTGCCTGGAGCACCCGGAAACCGAGGGCCGCTCCTTCGACATCGGCGGGCCGGACGTGCTCTCCTACGCCGAGCTCGTGCAGCTCTACGCCGAGGTCGCGGGGCTCAGGCGGCGGATCATCATCCCCGTGCCGGTGCTCACGCCGGGCCTCTCGTCCTACTGGCTCAAGCTCTTCACCCCGGTCTCCATGGCCCTGGTGCGCCCCCTGGTGGAGGGCATGCGCAACGAGTGCGTGGTCCGCGACCCCGCGATCCGCGCGATCATCCCGCTGGAGCCGCTCTCCTGCCGCGAGGCCATGGAGCGCGCCCTGGACAAGGTGCGCCAGAAGAGCGTGGACACCTGCTGGAGCGACGCGGGCGGCCGCCGCCCTCCGGAGTGGACGCAGTGCGGCGACCCGGCCTATGCCGGAGGCCGCGAGCTGCAGTGCGGCTACAAGGCCACGGTGGAGGCCTCGCCCGAGGCCCTGTGGGACGCCCTCTCGCGCATCGGCGGCGAGACCGGCTGGTATTCCGGCCGCCTGCTCTGGCGGCTGCGCGGCCTGGTGGACCAGCTCGTGGCCGGGCCCGGGCTCTCGCGTGGGCGCCGCAACCCGGACGAGCTGCGCGAGGGCGACGCCCTGGACTTCTTCCGCGTGCTCAAGGCCGAGCCGCAAAAGCGCCTGCTGCTGCGCTCCGAGATGCGCCTGCCCGGCGATGCCCTGCTCGAGTTCCACGTGCAGAAGATCAGCCGCAACGCCACGGAGCTGGTCGTGCTGGCCCGCTTCCTGCCGCGCGGGCTGGCGGGCCTGGCCTACTGGTACGGAATCTACCCCCTGCACCACGCGGTCTTCGCCTCCATGCTCGAGGGTCTTGCCAAGGCCGCGGGCGGAAGGCTGCTCGAGGAGCCGAAGCGCTACACCAAAGTCCTGCGCAACGCCTGCTCCATCTTCTTCAAATAACGTCGAAACCCGGCCTTTTCCTTTTTTCGTTGAGCATGGCGAGGGATATGTGCTATACGACATCCACTTTTGCGGAGTTCTCACATTGCAACCAAAGGATAGAACCATGAAATTGCGTCACAACTTCAGCCTCGCGGTCGTGCTCGCCCTGGCCGCCCTCCTCCTGGCGCAGGTTCCGGCCTACGCCGAGAAGAAACTCACGCCCAAGATCGACAACTTCATCGTCCTCTTCGACATGTCCGGATCCATGGCCTGGGGCTACGCCGGAACGGACCAGTCCAAGGCGCAGCACGCCCTGGAGGACCTGAAGGCCATGAACCAGATGATCCCCGAGCTGGGCTACAAGTCCGGCCTGGCCACCGTGGCCTCCTACGAGAAGTACGCCGGTCTCGCCCCCTACAGCCGCTCCGCGTACGCTTCGAACATCGGCGACCTCGGCCCGGCCGTGGACGCCAAGACCCTGCTCGGCCCCAACACGCCGCTCGGCGACGGCATGGCCCAGGCGGGCAAGGACTTCGGCCCGGGCCTCAAGGGCAAGACCGCCATCATCATCTTCTCCGACGGCGGCCTGAACGCGGGCCGTGACGCCGTGGCCGCGGCCGAGGCCGTGAACAAGGCCTCGAACGGCAACATCTGCTTCGACACCGTGAGCTACGCCACCACCCCGGCCGCCCAGAAGCTGCTGGACGACATCGCGGCCGTGGGCGGCTGCGGCTACTCCGTGACCGCGGCCGACATGGCCGACTCGGGCAAGCGCGCCCAGTTCGTGAAGGACGTCTTCTACACCGAGACCGAGGTCTCCAAGCCCGCGCCCGCCCCGGTCGTTGCGCCCAAGCCGCTGACCATGCGCCTCGAGATCCTCTTCGACTTCGACAAGTCCGACATCAAGGCCAAGTACGTGCCCGAGGTCGAGAAGGTCGCCAAGCTCCTCAAGGAGAACCCGGAGGCCACCGTGGCCATCGACGGCCACACCGACGGCATCGGCACCGACGCCTACAACATGAAGCTCTCGCAGCGCCGTGCCGACGCGGTGAGGGACTATCTGGTCAAGAAGCTCGGCATCAAGGCCGACCGCATCACCGCCCAGGGCTTCGGCAAGAGCCAGCCCATCGCCAGCAACGACACCGACGCGGGCCGCGCCCAGAACCGCCGCGTCGTGGCCATCTTCAACGGCCTGTACGAGAAGTAGCCGACAGCGAGAGAGGGCGCGACGGTGGCGCGCCCTCTCCTTCCCGGCGCGTCTCGCGCCGCGGGGGGACACGGGGCGATCCGCAAGGGTCGCCCCGTCTTTTTCCGGCCCCCGGCCAGTCCGCCCCGATCACGCCGTGGCATCCCGCTCAGACGCGCGTCGCCAGGCCTTGCTCGAGCGCCTTGTCGAGGGCGAGGGAGCAGATGGCGAGATCCTGCAACGCCATCCCGGAACTGTCGAAGATCGTTATCTGCTCCTCTCCCGTCCGGCCCGGGGCTCCGTTCAGGACCGCTCCGAGAGGGGTAATTCGATCCGTTTCAATGCAACCCGCCTTGAACGCCGCCTCGTACTCGCCGACGGTGACGGACTGCTGCACCACATCGGCGAACAACGACGCCTCGGCCACCAGCCGCGGATCGAGCTCCTGCTTCCCTTCTCCATCGGCCCCCATGGCGGAGACATGGGAGCCGGAACGCGTCCATCCCGCCTCGAAAAGCGGACCGCACGCGGCTGTGACCGTGACTATGATATCCGCGCATTGCACCGCTTCCCTCGGTTCCGCGACAAAGGCCTCGAGGCCGAGCGTCCGGCGTGCCCGGTCGGCAAAGGACTCTGCCGCCTCCCGGGAGCGGTTGACGATTATGACCTTGTTGATCGGTCGCACTTCGCGAATGGCCAGCAGTTCGAACCAGGCCTGGTGCCCTGCCCCGATGACGGCAAGGGTGGAGCTGTCCGCGCGGGCCAGTCGGCGCACGGCGACCGCATCGGCGGCAGCGGTCCGCAGGGCGGTCAGATGGGAAGCCGCGACAAGCGCGCGGGCATAGCCGGTATCGGGGTCCAGCAGAAGCGTCGACGAAGCGTGGGCCTCTTCGCCCCGGGCTCTGTTTCCAGGCCAATAACTGCCCACCTTGAGCCCCACGACCCCGCGGGTCTGCATCAACCCGCTCTTCATACTGAACCGCGTTGCCGGATCGGGACCATGACCCGATACCACAGGGAAGACCTTCGCCTCCCCGCGGCCGTATTCACGAAACATGGACTCGATCGTTTCGATCGCGTCGCTCATCGAGACCACACGCCTCGCGACGTCTTCAGTAACGAACAACATGGCGATTCCCCCTACCACCCCGTGAATCTGGGCCATTCGGCAGTCGCATCGCCCCCCCCCGCGCCGATCACGTGGTACCGGTCATGCTGGGCGGCCGTCGCGCACGCGTGGCTGGGAAGAATCCTCAGCCGCGTGCCCACGGGAAGTTCCGGCGCGCCTGCCCGGGCATCGGCCCGCAGGGCGACTATCCCGTGCTCCTGATTGGCATTGACGACAACAAGGCCGGGAATCGGCCTTCCGGCCATGTCGCACACCACCCCGTATCCCTGGTCGACGGGCTGCCCGGCCGTGCCCCTGTCGCACGAAAGGGCCATCCAGCCCGCATCGATGACGGTCCACCCTTTTTCACGCTGGTGGCCGATCACCGTGGTCAACACGGACAGGGCGATGTCGTTCTCGGCGCACACCCCGATACCGGCCTGCACGAGATCGAAAAAGACGAATGCCCCGGCACGAACCTCGGTGACGCCTTCATAGCTCTCGGCAAAATGCGCGGTCGGGGTCGAACCTACGCTGACGACCGGACAGGCATGGCCGTGGGCGCGCAGCATCTGCGCCGCCGTGACCGCGCTCGCGCGTTCGTTCTCCGCCGCGGCCCTGAGCGCCGCCGCGCTCTCCGCCTCGTAGCTTTCACCGGCATGGGTCAGCACCCCCCGCAGGCAGGCTGAAGGCCCCAGTCTGCGCGCGATCGCGAGCAGCAGCTCCGAGTCCCCCGGCTTCACACCGGAGCGGTGCCCGTCGCAATCGAGCTCGATCAGCACAGGGATCGGATCAGCGGGGTCGGACGCGACCGCCACCGCCTCGGCCTGCTCGAGACTGTCGAGGAGCACGGTGAGCGCGACGCCGCCTTTGCGAATGGACTGGACCCGGGGCAGCTTGCAGGGGGAAATACCCACCGCGTAGGTGAGGTCCGTGATACCCGCCGAGGCGAACTCCTCCGCCTCGCGCAGCGTGGAGACTGCAGCCGGGCCGTTTGCCCCGGTGATCAGCCGACGCGCCACCTCGATGGATTTCGCCGTCTTGAGGTGGGGGCGAAACCCGACGCCCGCGGCCGCGAGACGTGCCCGCAGACGGGCGATGTTTCCATCCATCCGCTGCTCATCCAGAAGCAGGCAGGGGGTCTGCAGGGCCCGGAGGGAATCGGTCGAACGTCGGTCGTCTCGTGGAATTTTCATGTCACCATCCTGTGGAATGCCTTCGGCAAGAGTAGGACGGCGCAGCAAAAACCTCAATTTACAAGCCGAGAATCCGGCATTAATCTGAACTTAATGCTCACATCCGATGACATGCTCTTCTTCTCGGCCGTCAGCCGGTCATCCTCTCTGGCGGCAGCCGCCCGACTCCTCAATGTGACCCCTCCCGCCGTCACCCAGCGTCTCCGTTCCCTGGAAACCCGGCTCGGCGTGCAGCTGGTGGACCGGGGGACCGGCAGGATCATGCTCACGAGCGAAGGGGAGCTTCTGGCCAGGCGGTCCATCGGCGTTCTCAATGAGGTTGAGGCGGTCACGGAGGAATTGCAGGAACGAAGGGGCGTGGTTTCAGGCCATCTGCACGTTGCAGGCCCCACCGGCTTCGGCCGTCGCCATATCGCCCCGCTGGTCGCGCAGTTCCACAGGCGACACCCGCAAGTCAGCATCAGTCTTGACTTGTCGGACAATCCGCTCCGGCTGAAACCCGATGCGTGGGATATCGTGATCCATATCGGCCAATTGCACTCCCAGCCCTATCAGATGGCCATGCTGGCCCCAAACGATCGGATACTGTGCGCATCGCCGGACTACATCTCACGCCGCGGCACTCCGGGATCTCCCGCCGACCTGGCAGGCCACGACTGCCTCGCCCTGCGGGAGAACGACGAGGACGTGACGCTTTGGCGCTTCCAGCGGCGCGACGGCAGTTCCGAAACCGTGCGCATCGCGGGCGGCGTCTCGTGCAACGACGGCGATGTCATCCGCGACTGGGCTTTGTCCGGGCTCGGCGTCATCCTGCGCTCGGAATGGGACGTCGCAGACGACCTGGCATCCGGGCGCCTGGTCCGCCTGCTGCCGGACTGGACTCCGCCCGATGCGCCCGTGGTGGCCCTGCTCGGTCCGCGCCATAACCGGGCCGCCCGGACGCGATATTTCCTCGAAAGCTTCCAGCGCGCGTTCACTCCCGCGCCTTGGCGGGCAGCCACCGCCTCACGGGGGAGCCAAGGGGGCTGAGGCCCGCATGCGCACGGAAGGACGGCCGGGCCGGGGAGGGAAAAACCTACCGGGCGCGGTTCCCGGCCATGCGTCGATATCCCGCCCGCCGCCCTGGCCCGGCTTCCCTGCCCCCTCCGCCCGCTCGTCCTGACCGCTCCCGCCTGCGTCAATCCCGCAGAAACCCTGTCCCTGCGCCGTCCCGCGCGCGATCCCCGGCAGTTTCCCGCCCCCTCGTCTTGACATATTCAGTCGATCGAATAAAACGAACGAATCAATTTGCCGCAGGGCCTCTGTCCCGCGGCGGGCACGCGGAGGAAGACATGGCGCGACGCGCCCAGGGAGAAGCGGCCGAGACGCGCGCGGGAACCAGCGCAAAGGCGCGCGCGGACGCGCAGCCGGATACCCATCCGCAGGCGCGGACGGCGGCACGCGGCAAAGCGGGGACGCGAGCCAAGGCCGGCGCGGCCACGCGGCGCGCCGCCCCCCCCGAGGGCGAGACGCGCAGGCGGCTCATCGAGGCGGGCATCGAGCTCTTCGGGCGGCACGGCTTCGAGGGCGTGAGCACCCGCGCCCTGGCCAGGGAGGCGCAGGTGAACCTTGCCGCCATCCCCTACCATTTCGGCGGCAAGGAAGGGCTCTACCGGGCCGTGGTCGAGTTCGTGGTCCAAACCGTGTCCGAGCAGCTGGGAGCCACCCTGCTCTCCGTGCGCGAGATGGCCCGCGACCCGAGGACCGGGCGGGACGAGCTGCTGGCCGCCGTGCGCGGCATGATCCGCAGCATGGTCCACACCATCCTGGGCTCGTCCGTGACCCTGGACTACTGCCGGGTGCTCATGCAGGAGCAGATCACCCCCACCGAGGTCTACGACGTCCTCTACCAGGGGCTGTTCCAGGCCATGCACCAGACCTGGACCGCGGTCCTGGCCCGGCTCCTGCATGCGCGGGAGGGCAGCCCGGAAGTGGACATGCGCGCCCAGGCCGTCATGGGGCAGATCGTCATCTTCCGTATAGGCATGCCCGTGACTCTGCGCTATCTACGGACGGAAAGACTGCACCACGACCATCTGGAATGCATCGCGCGGCTGGTTGCCGACCAGGTCGAGGCCCTGGCCCGGTGCGCGCAGGAAGCGACCCTGGAGAACGACGCATGAAGGCGAAGAAGTTCCTGTTCCTTGTCCTCGTCCTGGCCGTGGCGGGCGGACTGTGGTGGACGCTCGGCCGCAGGGCCGAGGAGGCGAACGGCAGGCTGCGGCTTTACGGCAACGTGGACATCCGGCAGGTGGAGCTCTCCTTTCGGGTCGGCGGCCGCCTGGAGGAGCTGCGCGTGGACGAGGGCGACCCGGTCAAGCCCGGCATGGTCGTGGCCCGCCTGGACGCCCAGCCCTACCGCGACGCCCTGAACCAGGCCCTGGGCCAGCGCGACGTGGCCGCCGCGGACCTGGACAAGCTGCGCACCGGCTACCGCACGGAGGACGTGGCCCAGGCCCGCGCCCTGGTGGCCCAGCGCGAGGCCACGGTGGAGAACAACGTGCGCCTTGCCCGCCGCCGCGAGGCCCTGGTCAAGAGCGGCGCCATCTCCGAGCAGGAATACGACGACGCGGTCACGCAACGCGACGAGTCCCAGGCCCAGCTCGACCAGGCGCGCAAGGCCCTGGAGCTTCTGGTGCACGGCTACCGCAGCGAGGACATCTCGGCCTCCGAGGCCAACATGCGCGCCGCCGAGGCCGCCGTGGCCTCGGCCATGACCAACCTCGCGGACACCGAGATCATCGCCCCCTCCAAGGGCACCGTCCTCTCCCGCGTGCGCGAGCCGGGCGCCGTGGTCTCCCCGGGCGACACGGTCATCGTCGTCTCCCTGGCCTCTCCGGTCTGGGTGCGCGCCTACGTCTCCGAGCCCGACCTCGGCCGCGTGCATCCGGGCATGAAGTTCCTCGTGACCACGGACAGCAGGCCGGACAAGCCCTACGTGGGCCACGTCGGCTTCATCTCGCCCGTGGCCGAGTTCACGCCCAAGAACGTGGAGACCGAGAAGCTGCGCACCGACCTCGTCTACAGGCTGCGCATCATCGTGGACCACCCGGACGAGGGGCTCAGGCAGGGCATGCCCGTGACCGTGACCGAGCCCGCGGACCAGGACGGGAAGGATCGGCAGACGGACGACAAGGACACGACACAGGCCGCCCCGCAGGCTTCCGACCAGAATGCGTCGCAGGCCGGGGAACAGGCCGCCGGACAACCCGCCGCGCAGCCCGCCCCGCAGGCCGCGCCCGCCGCTCCCAGGGACAAGGCCGCGCAATGAGCCTTGACCCGGCCTCCCAGGCAGCGTCTTCCGGGACGCCTCCGAGCGCCCCCCAGGGCCAGGCCCCCCTGGCCACGGTCGAGCATCTGGTGAAGCGCTTCGGCGCCGCGCCGCGCCCGGCCCTGGACGACGTCTCGGCCGCAGTGCTGCCCGGCATGGTCACCGGCCTCGTGGGGCCGGACGGCGCGGGCAAGACCACGCTCATCCGCCTCCTGGCCGGGCTGCTCGTGGCCGACGGCGGGAAGGTCGAGGTGCTGGGGCTGGACGCTGCCGGGGACCCGGACGAGATCCACGCCCGCATCGGCTACATGCCCCAGAAATTCGGCCTCTACGAGGACCTGACGGTCATCGAGAACCTGCGCCTCTACGCGGACGTGCGCGACCTGCCGCCCGAGGAGCGCGACGCCACCTTCGAGCGCCTGCTCGGCTTCACAGGGCTCGCGCCCTTCACCTCCCGCCTGGCCGGGCGCCTGTCCGGCGGCATGAAGCAGAAGCTGGGCCTGGCCTGTGCCATGATCCGCCGTCCAGAGCTGCTGCTCCTGGACGAGCCGAGCGTGGGCGTGGACCCCATCTCGCGCCGCGAGCTGTGGCGCATGGTCCAGGAGCTGGCCGCGGAGAACATCGGCGTGCTCTGGAGCACCGCCTACCTGGACGAGGCCCAGGCCTGCGACCGGGTGCTGCTCCTCTCCGAGGGCCGCCTCGTCTTTTCCGGCCCGCCCGGCGAGCTGACCGGCCGCGTGGCCCACCGCGTGGCCCAGGTGCGCGGCATAGAGGGCAACCGCCGCGCCGTGCTGCGCCGCGCCCTGGACACCCCCGGCGTGGTGGACGGCGTGATCCAGGGCCGCCACGTGCGCCTGGTCATGGCCGAGGGCGCGCCCGTGCCGGACCTCGCCGCGCTCAAGGCCGGGGAGAGCGCGGAGATCGTGCCCGTGGAGCCGCGCTTCGAGGACGCCTTCCTCGACGTGCTCGGCGGCGGCCCGGGCGGCACCTCGCCGCTGGCCGTGCAGATGGAGGCGAAGCCCGAGGACGCGCAGGACGTCATCGAGGCGCGCGGCCTGACCAAGGTCTTCGGCACCTTCACCGCGGCGCGCGACGTGACCTTCGCCATCCGCCAGGGCGAGATCTTCGGCCTGCTCGGCCCCAACGGCGCGGGCAAGTCCACCACCTTCAAGATGATGTGCGGCCTGCTCAGGCCCACCAGGGGCCAGGCCCTGATCGACGGCCTGAGCCTGCTGGACGCGCCGGGCAAGGCGCGCTCGCGCATCGGCTACATGGCCCAGAAGTTCTCCCTCTACGGCGCGCTCAGCGTGCGCCAGAACCTCGACTTCTTCTCCGGCGTCTACGGCCTCAGCGGCAAGCGCCGCCGCCAGACCATAGAGAACATGGTCTCCACCTTCGCGCTCGAGCCCTTCCTCTCCTCCTCGGCCGACGAGCTGCCGCTGGGCTTCAAGCAGCGCCTGGCCCTGGCCTGCGCCGTGATGCACGAGCCGCCCGTGCTCTTCCTGGACGAGCCGACCTCCGGCGTGGACCCCATCACCCGCCGCGAGTTCTGGTCGCACATCAACGGCATGGTCGAGAAGGGCGTGACCATCATGGTCACCACCCACTTCATGGACGAGGCCGAGTACTGCGACCGCATCGGCCTGGTCTACCGCGGCCGGGTCATCGCCACGGCCTCGCCTGACGAGCTGAAGAACGGCGTGCGCGGCGACGAGCTGCCCGACCCCACCCTGGAGGACGCCTTCGTGGCCCTGGTGCAGCGCGACGAGGCCGAGCACGCCGCGCAGGAGGCCGCGTGAGCTCCCCGCGCCTGCGCAGGCTCCGCGCCATCATGGTCAAGGAGACGCTGCAGATCCTGCGCGACCCCTCCTCCATCCTCATCGGCTTCCTGCTGCCCGTCTTCCTCACGCTGCTCTCCGGCTACTCCGTGAACCTCGACATCAAGGGCGTGCCCATCGGCGTGGTCCTCGAGGACGCCTCGTCCGACGCCCAGTCCCTGGCCGCCGCCTTCCTGGCCACGCCCTACTTCAAGGCCACCGTGGCCCGCGACCGCCGCGCCTTCGACGACGAGATGGTCTCCGGAAAGATCCGCGGCATAGTCGTCATCCGCCAGGACTTCACCCGCCGACTCGAGCGCGCGGACGAAAGCGCGCCCTTTCAAGTCATCTCGGACGGCGGCGAGCCCAACACCGCCACCTTCGTGCAGAACTACGCCCAGGGCGTGTGGCTCGGCTGGATGCAGGGCCGCGCCCTGGAGAAGGGCCTGCCCTTCCAGCAGCCCGTGGAGCTCACGCCGCGCATGTGGTTCAACCAGGAGCTCCTGAGCCTCAACAGCCTGCTGCCGGGCGGCATGGCCATCAACCTGACCCTCATCGGCGCCATGCTCACCGCCCTGGTCGTGGCCCGCGAGTGGGAGCGCGGCACCATGGAGGCCATGATGGCCACGCCCGTGGGCCGCTTCGAGATGCTGGCCGGGAAGCTCGTGCCCTACTTCGTCCTGGGCATGGCCGCGCTCTTCATCTGCCTGCTCATCACCCTCCTCGTCTTCCACATCCCGTTCCGCGGCTCCATCCTGGCGCTCTCCGCCGTCTCGGCGGTCTTCCTCGTCTCCGCCCTGGGCATGGGCCTGTTCATCTCCTCGGCCGCGCGCAACCAGTTCGTGGCCGCGCAGACCTCCATCCTGGCCGCGTTCCTGCCCGCCTACTTCCTCTCGGGCTACGTCTTCGAGACCGCGGGCATGCCCGCGCCCATCCGCATGCTCTCCTACGCCATCTCGGCCCGCTACTACGTCTCGTGCCTGAAGACCCTCTTCCTGGTCGGCGACGCCTGGCCCCTGCTCCTGCCCAACATGGCGGGCATGGCCATAATCGCCTTCATCTTCCTCTTCCTCTCCACGCTCAAGACCGCCAAGAGGATCGCCTGATGTTCGGCCGCGTGAAAGCCCTGGTCATCAAGGAGCTGCTGGCGGTCCTGCGCGACAAGAAGAGCCGCATGGCCCTCATCATGCCGCCGCTGCTGCAGCTCACCATCTTCGCCTTCGCCGCCACGCTGGAGGTCAAGAACGTCTCCCTGGCCGTGCTCGACAAGGACGGCGGGCAGGCCGCCGTGGAGCTCGTGCAGCGCTTCGCCGCCGCGCCCTACTTCACCAAGATCATCACCCTGCACGGCCAGGAGCAGGTGGCCCCGGCCCTGGAAGACGAGACCGCCATGGCCGTGCTGGTCATCAACCAGAACTTCTCGCGCGACGTGGCCCAGTTCCGGCGCGCCACCCCCGTGCACCCGCAGGCGGCGGTGCAGCTCCTCTTGGACGGCAGGCGCAGCAACACCTCACAGATCATCCAGGGCTACGCCTCGCGCATCGTGGAGCAGTACAACGCCGACTACGCCTCGACCTACAATCTGCGCGGCCCGCCCGCCGAGCTGGTGGCCCGCAACTGGTTCAACCCGAACCTGGACTACCTGTGGTTCACCGTGCCGAACCTCATCGGCATGCTGGCCATGGTCGTGGGCCTCATGGTCACCTCGCTGTCCGTGGCGCGCGAGCGGGAGCTCGGCACCTTCGACCAGCTCCTGGTCACTCCCCTGCACCCGCTGGAGATCCTGGCCGGAAAGACCATCCCGGCCATGATCATGGGGCTGCTGGAGGGCTTCCTCATCGTGGCCGTGGCCATCCTCCTCTTCCGCATCCCGTTCCACGGCTCCATCATCGTCCTGGCCGTCAGCCTCTTCCTGTACATGTTCTCCGTGGTCGGCTTCGGCCTGTTCATCTCCTCCCTGTGCAACACCCAGCAGCAGGCCATCCTCGGCACCTTCACCTTCATGGTCCCGGCCTCGCTCCTCTCCGGCTTCGCCACGCCCATCGAGACCATGCCCCACTTCCTGCAGATCATCTCCCTGGCCAACCCCATGCGCCACTTCCTCGTGGCCGTGCGCGGCATCCTCCTGAAGGCCATGCCGCTTTCCATGGTCTTCGACACCCTCTGGCCGCTCCTCGTCATCGCCCTGGCCACCCTCTCCCTGGCGGGCTGGTTCTTCAGCCGCAAGCTGGAATAAGCGGCCCGTTCGGGGTATCCTCGTGCACGCACACCGCCCACAAGGAGATCCCCATGGCCAAGCCCAAAGTCTACGTCACCCGCCGCATCCCCGAAGCCGGGCTCGACCTCCTCGCCCACCACGCCGAGCTCGTGGTCAACCCCGAGGACCGGCCCCTTTCCCGCGACGAGCTGCACAGGAACGCGGCCACAGCCGACGGCGTGCTCGGCCTGCTCACGGACAGGATAGACGCCGCATTCTTCGACGCCGCGCGAAACCTCAAGGGCTACGCCAACTACGCCGTGGGCTTCGACAACATCGACGTGGCCGAGGCCACGCGCCGCGGCATCCCCGTGTCCAACACCCCGGACGTGCTGACCCTGGCCACGGCCGAACTCGCCTGGGGCCTGCTCTTCGCCGTGGCCCGCCGCGTGGTGGAGTCCGACGCCGTCATGCGCTCGGGCCGCTGGCCGGGCTGGGGCCCCCTGCAGTTCATCGGCGCGGACGTCACCGGCAAGACGCTCGGCATCGTCGGCTCCGGCCGCATCGGCACGGCCATGGCCCGCATGTCGCGCGGCTTCGACATGAAGGTCCTCTACACCTCCTCCTCGCGCCGAAACGATGCCCTGGAACAGGAACTCGGCGCCCGCCGCGTCCCCTTCGACGAGCTCCTGGCCGAGTCCGACTTCATCAGCATCCACGCCCCCCTGACCCCCAACACGCGCCACCTCTTCAATGCCCAGGCCTTCGCGCGCATGAAGCCCACAGCCGTCCTCGTCAACACCGGCCGAGGGCCCGTCATCGACGAGGCCGCCCTCGTCGCGGCCCTCACCGACGGACAGATCGGCGGCGCGGGCCTCGACGTCTACGAGTTCGAGCCCAAGATGGCCGAGGGCCTCGCCGCCCTGCCCAATGCCGTGCTCCTGCCCCACATCGGCTCCGCCACCCGCTCCTCGCGCGACGGCATGGCCGAGCTGGCCGCCAGGAACCTCATCGCCATGCTCGAGGGCGACACCCCGCCGACCTGCCTGAATCCCGATGTACTGAAGAAATAAGGGAAAGGCTGACGAGAGAAGATGCCTCCGGCGGGCAGGGAGGGCTGCGCGCCCTCCCTGCACCCTCCGCGCCAGGCTGAGCCTGGACCCGCTCCGCATGCGGCACGCCCGGGCGAAGGACACGGGCGGTCTGGGCGTGGAGGGCTGTGCAGGCGGAAGGCATGAGGCCTGTCGTGCATGTCGGCTCGGTCGGAAGACCGGGCCGTTTTTTCGTCTTCCG